>NZ_CAXTBY010000109.1:0-13512 GCF_964242245.1 uncultured Methylobacterium sp.
CCATCGCCGCACGCGATTGGGCAAACGTGTCAGTGTAGCCCGCCGTTGGTATTATCAGGCGCTCTGAGGCCACCCGGTCAGTTCGTCGCGGAGCGTGCCTTAGAGCGTTTTCCAGCGAGGTGGTTGCCGGCTCGCGTGAAGAAGATGCGACGACATAAGAAGATCGAGCATTTTTCGTGATCCGAGGATCATGGAAAATGCTCTAGCGTTCCGCCTCGCCCGCCGGCTTGGCGGCCCAGGCCGGGTCCTGACGGATCACAGCGGTCTCGTGCCGGTCCTGCCAGCCCTCGATGCCCTCGGGAAACCAGTGCACCGCCGCGTAGCCCGCGCGCACGAGGCGCTTGCCGGCGTTCCAGCTTCCCCAGCAATCGGGATGACAGAAGGTGATGACGGGCCGGGCCTTGTCGCCGCCGGTCAGCGCCTCCACGCGCTTGAGGAACAAGGCCTCGCGGACGGGGTCGAGCGGCGCGGCGCCGGCATCCGGCATCCAGACCGCGCCCGGCACCGAGCGGTGCGCCGGCAGCCATGGCCGGTTCTCCGGAAAGCCTGCGGGCTTCCTGTCGGCCACCGCCACGTCGATCAGCACCGGGTGCTGAGCCATCAATGCGTCGAGGCCGTCGATGTCGAGGACGACGGCGCCCTGAAGGATCTTGGGCGTGTAGCCCGCCTGCGGACCCTCGTGCAGCCCGTCGGGCTCGGGCACGTTCACCGGCGAATCGGCCGGTGCCGCACCCGCGAGGAGGCCGGCTGCCAGGAATGCGGCGCCTGCGCGCAGGAGCCGATCGGTGATCGCGGTGCCCATCAGTTGCTCGGCGTCGGCGCGCTGAAGCTGCGCTCCCAGTAGCCGCCCTGGCTGTCCGACGCCGCCACGGTGATCGGCTTGCCCGGCTCGGGACGAAGGCCGAAGTTGATCACCGGGTTCGAGGCGATGGAGATGTCGCCGTCCATGGTGAAGACGGTCTTGTCGCCCGCGGTGACGACGAGCTTGTTGATGTAGCGCGCGGGCGTGTAGTCGCGGGTCACTTGGTTCATCTGCATGCCCGAGAAGTTCGGGTGGCGGATCATCAGGGTGGCCTCCACCGGCTTTCCGGGCTGCGCCTCGCCGGAAAACTTCATCCGCATGTCGCCCATGCCCTTCATCGCCTCCTCGTCGCTCATGCCCATCGGCGCGGAGCAGCCGCCCGATGCCTTCACGAACTTGGTCGCCTCGTAGAGCCCGCCCTCTGGGGTCTCGGCGACGGCGTGAACGTTGGTGTAGTTGTTCACCCGCACACGGAGCTGCAGTTCGCCCGGGTCCGCGGCCGGACCGAAGACGAAGTGTGCGGCGTAAGGGGACGGATTGTCGTCGATCACGAAGTGCACTGCCTTGATCCGGTCCTTCTCCGGCATGGTCAGGGTGATCGGCACCAGCGCCGCGTCCAGGGCGCGGGCGGGCGCATCGACCTTGATCAGGCTGTCGGTCGCCTCGATCTTGCGGTCGCCGAACACCAACTGGGCAATCTCCTTCCAACGGGCTGCGCGCTCGGCGTCACTGTCCGACGCGCCAGCGGCGCGGGCGGGGCCCGCGAGGATGGCGGTCGACAGGATCAGGCCGAGACCGAGCGAGGTGAGCGTCTTCATGTCGTTCCTCCGCATAGCAAGATAAATCATCCGTGAGCTCATTCCCACTCGAGTTCCTTGTAGGCCACGGTGACGTTGCGGCCGTTGTAGCTGTCGAACAGATCCCACTTGCCGCGCTCCGACTGCGCGACGGTCTTCACCGCCTTCTCGATCGAGCCGTCGGCGGCGATCATGGCGCGGGTCTCGTCGCGCAACGTCGTCAGGTAGCGCGTCATGTCCGCGAGCGCGGGCGCGAGGTCGACGCTGACCGGTCCGTGGCCGGGCACCGCACGGGACGCGCCGGACGCCTTGAGCCTGTCCGCCTCTCTGAGCCAGCCGTTCAGGTTGCCGTCGAGCGAGGGGATGCGGCCGACGAACAGCAGGTCGGCGGGAAACAACAGGCCGCTGGCGCTGTCAGTCATCGACAGGTCGCAGGCGGTGTGGGCCGGCCCGTGCGCGGTGAAGCGCAGCGTGCGGTCGCCGAGATCGATCTCGGCCCCGTCCGTCACGGCCTGGGTCGGGTAGACGACGGGCCCGGCCTTGTCGGCGCCGAGGATGTCGGCGAGCCGCTGCCGGTAATAGGCTCCACGTGCGTCGAGCGCCTCGCGCAGCCGTGCGTGGCCGATGATGTTGGGTTGGTCGGCCGCGAAGGCGGAGGCGCCGAAGCAGTGGTCCGGGTGGACGTGGGTGAGCACCACGTGGCGGATCGGCCTGTCGGTCCGCTTCACGATCTCCGCGCGCAGCCACTCGCCGTCGGCGCGGCTCCCGCCGGTCTCCGTCACCAGCACGCCGTCGCGGCCGACGATGAAGCCGGTGTTGGCGATGGCATCGTTGTTCTCAGGCGCCGCCTCGGCGTTCGGTCCGCGACGCATGAAGATGCCCGGACCGACCTCCTCCATGGTGAAGGCCTCGGCCGAGAAGCCGAGCCGCGGCAGGCAGCACAGGCAGAAGCCCCCGAACAAGGCTGCCCGGCGGGAGAGAACCGTGCTCACGCCACGGCACCCGTCGGAACGGCGCCATCCTGGCAGCACTCTGCTTCCGCCATGCCGAAACCTCCCGGAACTATTCTTCCAACCATCTAGTAGGTAGATTTTAGTGCCGTCAAGTGGCAAAGCGGGAAACGCGCTCCCCTCGGCGCACGATCCCTCCGCAGGTTTTCGACGACGATGCGAGACACCCGCGCCGAGTTGCTGATGCAGGCCGAGACGCTGGTGCGGAGCCGGGGCTATTCCGGCTTCAGCTACGCCGACCTCGCCGGAGCGGTCGGCATCCGCAAGGCGAGCATCCATCATCATTTCCGGACGAAGGCGGATCTCGGCGCGGCCCTCATTGGAACTTACGCGGCGCGCTACGATGCGGCGCTCGCAGCGATCCTGGTCGCCCACCCGGCGGGCATCGACCGGATCGAGGCCTACGGACGGCTGTATCTCGGCGGCGTCGAGCAGGGCCTCGGCTGCCTCTGCGCGGCGCTCGCGACGGAGGGCGATGCCCTGCCCGAACGCCTGCGCCGCGACGTCGTCGGGTTCTTCGAGGGACATCTCGGCTGGCTCGATCGGGTTCTCCGCGCGGGCCAGGCCGACGGCAGCATCCGCGCCGAGATCGAGCCCGCGTCCCACGCGCGCTTCGTCGTCGCGACGCTGGAGGGGGCGCTGCTCATGGAGCGCATGCTCGGTGGACCGAAGGCGTTCGAGGGGACGCTGAGAGCATTGGCCGACAGCCTGCGCTGAGCCGACCCGCGACGGACCGGACGGAGGAGCCGTCGCATCACCGGCAATCCTCGATTGTACAGGATGGGCGATGCGCAGGCCACGGCTGAACTTATCTTCGTGCCTCCCTATCTCGCTTCTCAACATCTTGAGATGAGGCTTCTCAGGCGGAGAATTAGGAGATTGTTGAGCTTGTTCTTTCAGCTTGGCCACTCAATTTGCCGCCTCACCCAGAGCTGAGCCTCATGAGCACCGCCGCCTTGAAAATCCGCGGCTCGTCCCCGAGCCGCACGGAGGACGCAGCTCCCACCCTGCCGACGATCTCGGCGCTGACGGCCGGGGTGAACCGGGTCGCGCAGGAGAAGATCGGCCGCATCCAGCAGATCACCGCCCGGGCGAAGATACTCGCGCTCAACGCGCTCATCGAGGCCGCCCGCGCAGGCGAGCACGGACGCGGCTTCTCGGTGGTGGCCCAGGAGGTCCGGGGGATCGGAGCCGAGATCGAGGCTCTGGCGCGCGAACTGGAGACGCAGCTCTCCGGGCGCATCGTCGAGTTGCAGAACGCGGTGAGCGCGATGGCCGTTCAGGCCCAGGACGCGCGCTTGGTCGACCTCGCCCTGAACGCCGTCGAACTCATCGACCGCAACCTCTACGAGCGGACCTGCGACGTGCGCTGGTGGGCGACCGACGCGGCGGTGGTCGCCTGCGCGGCCGAACCGGGCGACGCGGCGGCGGCCTACGCCTGCGAGCGGCTGGGCGTCATCCTCTCCGCCTACACGGTCTACCTGGATCTCTGGCTGTGCGACCGCAACGGCATCGTCCTGGCGACCGGCAGGCCTGACCGCTACCCGGGGGTGCTCGGCCGGAGCGTCGCGGACGAACCGTGGTTCCGGGAGGCGGCCGCCCTGCGCAGCGGGGACGACTACGTGTCCGCCAATGTGCGGCGGGAGAAGCGCCTCGGCGATGCGCAGGTGGCCACCTACTGCGCGAGCATCCGCGAGGGCGGCCGGGTCGACGGGCCGTCCTGCGGCGTCCTCGCGATCCACTTCGACTGGGAGCCGCAGGCGCGGGCGATCGTGGCGGGCGTGCGGGTCGCGCCGGAGGATCGTGCGCGCACGCGGGTCCTGCTCGTGGATGCGAACCGGCGCGTCCTGGCGGCCTCGGACGATCGCGGTGCGCTCAGCGAGACCCTGGCCGTCGATCCGAAGGAACTCGCCAGCGGCGCCGAGCGGGACGCGAAGGGGGGCGTCACGGCCTTCCACCGCACGCCCGGCTACGAGACCTACCGCGGGCTCGGATGGTACGGGATGATCGTTCAGGCCGCCGGGTGAGACATCCGCGGGCGGCGGCGGACTACGCCGCGCCGCGCGGGTCGGACACCCCCGGTTCCCCCGTGATGAACCGCGCGTAGCCGGCAGCCCGCAGCGCGCAGGCCGGACAGGTGCCGCAGCCGTAGCCCCAGGCGTGGCGCTGCCCGCGCTCGCCGAGGTAGCAGGTGTGGCTGTCCTCGACGATCAGGTCGACGAGCGCCCGCCCGCCGAGGGTCTCGGCCAAGCGCCACGTCTCGGCCTTGTCGAGCCACATCAGCGGGGTGTGCAGCACGAAGCGCCGCGCTATGCCGAGGTTGAGCGCCACCTGCAGCGCCTTGATGGTGTCGTCGCGGCAATCCGGATAGCCGGAATAGTCGGTCTCGCACATGCCGCCGACGATGTGGCGCAAGTCCCGCCGGTAGGCGAGCGCGGCGGCGAAGGTGAGGAAGACGAGGTTGCGACCCGGCACGAAGGTGTTAGGCAGCCCATTCGCCTCGAAGCCGATCGCGCTCTCCCGGGTCAGCGCCGTCTCGGAGACCTGTCCCAGCGCATCGAGGGCAAGCGTGTGGTCCTCGCCGAGGCGCGGCATCCAGGCCGGCTCGATCCGGATCAGCCCGTTGCGAAGCGTCGTCCGGCCGTCGAGCTCGATCCGGTGGCGCTGGCCGTAATCGAAGCCCAGGGTCTCGACGTGCGCGAACCGGTCGAGCGCCCAGGCGAGGCAGGTGGCGGAATCCTGCCCGCCCGAGAACAGGACGAGGGCGCGCCCGTCAGTCACCCGCGAACTCCGCCCAGGACATCGGCGTCTCGAACACGGTCACGGCGCAAAGGCCCCGCAGGCCGCCCTTCGCGCGGTGCCAGATCCAGGCCGCGATGGTCTCGGCGGTCGGAGTGTCCAACCCCTCGACCTCGTTGAGGCCGTGGTGGGCCTCGGGCACGTTCGGCAGGCGGTGGACCGCCTCAACGGTGAAGGCCTGCGTGATCTTCATGCGCTTACCCGTCGGTCCGCCCGGACACGCCGGCCTGCGCGAAGGTCGCCATGTCGCGGTGGCAACCGAGCGCGCCCTTCAGCACGCCGATCGCCATCCCGGCGCCCGAGCCCTCGCCCAGCCGCATGCCCAGCGCCAGCAGCGGCACGAGCCCTAAGCGCTCAAGCACCTCGGCGTGGACGCCCTCGGCGGAGACGTGCCCCGCGAGGCAGTGGTCGAGGGCGTGCGGGTCGATCGCGTGCAGCACGGCGGCCGCCGCGGTGGCGGCGTAGCCGTCGAGCACCACCGGCACCCGCTGGAGCCGGGCGGCGAGGATCGCGCCGGCCATCGCCGCCACCTCGCGTCCGCCGAGGCGGCGCAGCACCTCGAGCGGATCGTCGAGGTGGCCGGCGTGGTGATCCAGGGCCGCCTCCACCGCCGCGACCTTGCGCGCGAGCCCGGCCGCGTCGACGCCGGTGCCGCGCCCGACCCAGTGGGCCGCCTCGCCGCCCAGCAGCGCCGCGTAGAGCGCCGCGGCGATCGTGGTGTTGCCGATCCCCATCTCGCCGATGCCGACGCAGTCGGTGCCGGCCGCGACCGCCTCCATGCCGAAGGCCATCGTCGCGACGCAGGCCTTCTCGTCGAGGGCCGGCCCCTCGGCGATGTCGCCGGTCGGCAGGTCGATGGCGAGGTCGAACACCTTGAAGCCGAGGCCGTAGGCGGCGCAGATCTGGTTGATCGCGGCCCCGCCCGCGGCGAAGTTGTCGAGCATTTGCCGGTTGACCGCGTCGGGGTAGGCGGAGACGCCGCGCCGCGTGACCCCGTGGCTGCCGGCGAAGACGCAGACGAGCGGCCGGTCCAGCGTCGGCATCGCCTTGCCCTGCCACGCGCCGAGCCATGCGACGAGGTGCTCCAGCCGCCCGAGCGCGCCCGCGGGCTTGGTCAGGCTCGCCTCGCGCCGGGCGATCGCCTCGGTCGCGTCACGGTCCGGTCCGGGCATGGTCTCGATCAGGCGGCGGATATCCGCGAACGGGCTGTCGTCGGTCATCGTGTCGGGGCGTCCGAAGAAATCGTGTGGGCGACCGCCAACCGGGTGCGGGCACCGTTCCGCGGCGAGCTATAGTCGTCGTGCGGGCAAGGGTGAAGGCTGGGACGATGGCGGGCGAACCGTTGGGCGGCGAGGCCGACTGGCCGGGACGCGGCCTGCTGCACGATCTGGCCGCGTGCCTGCGGTTCTACTCGCGCCTGCCGGTGCCGCGCCTGCTCGGCGAGCCCGAGCCGCACGCGGCACCGGACTTCCGGACCGCTCCGCGGATGCTGCCGCTCGCCGGGCTGATCCTTGCGCTTCCCCCGGCCCTGATCCTGATCGCCGGCTGGCGGATCGGCCTCGGCCCGTTCGTCGCCGCGACGCTGGCCGTCGCGGTCGGGGTGCTGCTGACCGGCGCCCTGCACGAGGACGGGCTCGCCGACGTGGCCGACGGCTTCGGCGGAGGCGCGACACCGGAGCGCAGGCTGGAGATCATGCGAGACAGCCGGATCGGCGCCTACGGCGGCGTCGCGCTGGTGCTCGCCCTGGCGCTCAGGATCGGTGCGCTGGCGACGCTGCTCGACCGCACCGGCATCGCCGCCGCGGTCGCGATGGTCCTGGCTGCGGTTCTTTCCCGCGTGGCGGCGCTGGCACCGATGGTGATGCTGCGTCCTGTCCGCCCCGAGGGCCTCTCGGCCGCGGTCGGTCGCCCGGGCACGGCGACGCTCGCCGTCGCGGTGGGCTCGGGCCTGATCCTGGCGCTGCTGACCCTGCCCTTCGGCGTGCCGTTCCTCGGGATCGTCGGGATGGTGGCGCTGGCGCTCGCCGCCGCCCTGGCCGTGACCCGGATCGCTCGGGCGAAGATCGGCGGGCAGACCGGAGACGTGGTCGGAGCCTGCCAGCAGTTGGCCGAGATCGGCGCGCTGCTGGGGCTGCTCACCGTGGTCTAGACTTGATTGCGGCGGCCTCCACCGGGCATGAGGCCGCGATGAGCGCGCCCTCTTCCAGAAAACCTTCGAGCCCCTGCACGAAGGTCTGCGTGCTCGACGAACCAAGCGGCCTCTGCGTGGGCTGCGGCCGGACCGGCGACGAGATCGCGCTGTGGGGCTCGATGTCGGATGTTGAGCGGCGCGCGGTCATGGCGGAGCTCGAAGCACGGCTGCGCGCGAACGCTCTCTGGCCGGCGAAGGCACCGGCTCGGCGATGAGCGTCTATCTCGGTCTCGGCGCGCTCGTCGTCGTGGTTGGGGTTCTCGTCCTCACCGACGGCAGCAGCATCGGCGGCATGATCGAGCCCGATCAGCTCGCCTCCCTGGCATGGATGGGCACCATCCTGACCCTGGTCGTCGCCGGGTACTGGCGCCACTTCCGCGGTGCGCCGGGCGCGAACCTGCGCGGGCTCTCCGCCTGGGTCGGAATCGGCCTCGCCTGCGTCGTCGGGTACGCCTACCGCGACCAGATCCAGGACGTGCGGGACCGGGTGATGGGCAACCTGCGTCCCGGTTCGGCCATCGTGGGCTCCGGCGGCACCGTCACCATCACGCGGCGCGCGGACGGCGCGTTCCGGGTCGACGCGCAGGTCAACGGGCGGACGCAGTCCTTCGCCTTCGACACCGGCGCGAGCGCGGTGGTGCTGACGGCCGAGAACGCGGTCGCGCTCGGCATCCGGCCCTCCGAGACCGAGTTCAGCGCTCGGGTGTCCACCGCCAACGGCACGGCGCTCGCCGCTCCGATCTACCTCGACGCGCTCGGCATCGGTCCGATCACCGAGCGGCGCGTTCCCGCCCTGGTCGCCCGGCCGGGGGCGCTCGACGGCAACCTGCTCGGGCAGAGCTTCCTGACGCGGCTTCCCGGCTACGAGGTCCGCGGCGACCGCCTGATCCTTCGGGGACGCTGAGGCGTCACGCCGCGCGGCGCTCCGGTACCTCGCGCGATACCAGCGCCACCGCCGCGCGCAGCGTCGCGAGGTCGGCGTCGTCCCGCGTGCCCACCGTCGAGAGGTGCCGGCGGAACGCCCGCGCCCCGGGCCGGCCGTTGAACAGGCCGAGCATGTGCCGGGTCATCGCGTGCAGGCACTCGCCGCGGGCCAGCGCATCCGCGACGTAAGTGCCATAGGCCTCGACCGCGGCGAAGGCGTCCGCGACCGGCGCGGCTTGCCCGAACAGCTCCGGATCGACGGCGATCAGGCCCGCCGGGTCGCCATAGGCGGCGCGCCCCATCATCACCCCGTCGAGGTTGACCAGATGGGACTTGGCGTCCGCGACCGTCCCGATGCCGCCGTTGAGCGCGACCGCCAGATCGGGCCGCGCCCGCTTGAGGCGGACGACGCGGGCGTAGTCGAGGGGCGGCACGTCGCGGTTCTCCTTGGGCGAGAGACCCCGGAGCCAAGCCTTCCGCGCATGCACGATCAGGCCGTCGACGCCGGCCGCGACCACGGCGTCCGCCAGGGCGTCGAGGGCTTCCTCCGGGTCCTGGTCGTCGACGCCGAGCCGGCACTTGACCGTCACCGGCACCCGCACCGCCGCCTTCATCGCCGCGACGCAAGTGCCGACATGGACGGGCTCGCGCATCAGGCAGGCGCCGAAGCGCCCGTCCTGAACCCGGTCGGACGGACAGCCGACGTTGAGGTTGACCTCGTCGTAGCCGAACCCTTCCGCAATCCGTGCGGCCTCGGCGAGGTCGGCCGGATCGGAGCCGCCGAGCTGGACCGCGACTGGGTGCTCGATGCGCGAGAACCCGAGCAGGCGCGCGCGCGGACCGTGCAGCACCGCGCCGGTGGTCACCATCTCGGTGTAGAGCCGCGCGCGCTTCGACAGGGTGCGGTGGAACGCCCGGCAGTGCCGATCGGTCCAGTCCATCATCGGAGCGACGGAGAAGCGCAGATCCTCGGGCGTCATGCGTGAGGCTTCATTGGGCGGTTGGGGAAGCCTCAGTGATCGTGGCCGTGCGGCGCATGCCCATGGCCGTGCCCGTGATCGTCGTGGGCATGCGCGTGGTCGTGGTGGTCGTGCGCGTGGTCGTGGCCGCAGGTGCTGTGATCGTGCGCCATGCGCTCGGGGCGGAACGCCCGCGTCACCGCGCTCGCGGTGCAGCCCTGGCCGCGGACGAGCTCCGCGGTGGCGGCCGAGGCCGGGACGTGGAGCACGTCCGCCCCGATCTCGGCCGGAACGTGGTTGCCGCCGAGCTGCCACGCGAGGCGCATCAGGCGGGCGGGGTTCTCGGCGCGCACCTCCAGCAGCGCTTCCGGCGCGGCGCGCACCGCGACGAGGCGGCCGTCGTCGAGGCGCAGGGCGTCGCCGTCCTCGAGCGCGGCGGCCTTGGCGAGCGCCAGATCGACGTGCACGCCGCCCGCCGTGTGGAGGTGCCCGTACCCGGCTTGGCGCCCGGCATGGTCGAGGCTGATCGTGTCGATGACCGCGTCGGGGCGGACTGCGGCCCTGCGGACGATCGTGGTGGCTCTCGGCATGGCATCCTCTCAGGGCGGTTCCGGCGCGCGGGACCGGACCGCTGCTACGTGACATCGACGACTTCGCCTGCGCAGGCTCTTACCCTGCCCGGCGCCCCGTGCCGAGGGGCTTCCGCGCGCAGCACCCCCGTGGTGGGGCGATCAGCGGGAGCCCGCCGACGCCGGATGACCGACGCTCGATCCAGCCCTGAAATGGAACCTTGCCGATCCTGGATGGAACCTTGACCGTCGGATGTGCATTTTCCGTCCTAAACGGCTAAGCTCCAACCGCGCCGTCACCACGGCGAAGCGCCGGACCGGATGCACAAGGGAGTCTCGGACCCATGAACAAGCTCATCGCCGCCGTGCTCGCGGGCACCCTCGTCCTGTCGGTCGGCGCCTGCAACACCCCCGAGGACCGCGCGCTGGGCGGCGCCGGCCTCGGTGCGCTGGCCGGCGCCGCGATCGGCGGGGCCGCGACGGGACGCGCCGGCGGGGCGCTCGCCGGTGCCGCGATCGGCGGCGCGAGCGGTGCAATCATCGGCGCCTCGACGGCCCCGCGCTGCCCCTACGGCACCTACCGCGACGCCTACGGCGACATCTACTGCCGCTGAGCGATCACGCGGACCGCATCGGCCGCAGGCCCAAGGGTCGGAGCCTGAGCGCACCGGCCCTTCCGTGCTGCGGGGACAGCCTGTATCCCGACGGCCTGTGGCCGTGCGGGCATGGTCCCGCCGGCATCCCCAAGCAGGCTCCGCCGGTGACCGTGCCGATCCCCTCGAAGACCAGCCCGGCGATCCGATGACGTCGGGGATCTGGGGCAAGCTCGGCGGCGTCGGCCTCGGCATGGCGATCGGCGGCCCGCTCGGGGCGCTGGCGGGGGGCGTGGCCGGGCACTACCTTGTCGACCGCGAGGGCGCCCCGTTCGGCCCGACGCCGCGCGACGTGGTGTTCACCACCGGCCTCGTGGCGCTCGCCGCCAAGATGGCGAAGTCCGACGGCGTGGTGACGCCCTCCGAGGTCGAGGCGTTCGGCAAGGTGGTGCAGGTCGAGGCCTCCGAGCGGGCGGGCGTCGTGCGCCTGTTCGACCTCGCCAAGGCCACGACCAGCGGCTTCGAGGCCTACGCCCGCCAACTCGCGCACGCCTTCCACGACGAGCCGTCGCTGCTCGAGGACGTGCTCGACGGCCTGTTCCACATCGCCACCGCCGACGGGGCGATCCACGAGGCGGAGGAGGCGTACCTGCGGGCGGTGGCCGAGATCTTCGGCTTCACGGATGGCGGGTTCCGCCGCATCGCCGCCCGGCACGTGCGCCTCGCGGACGATCCCTACCTGATCCTCGGACTGGAGCACGGGGCGGACGCGGCGGCGGTGAAGGCGCGCCACCGCGCGCTGGTCGGCGAGAACCACCCCGACCGGGCGATCGCCCGCGGCCTGCCGCCGGAGGCGGTGGCGATTGCCACCCGGCGGCTCGCAGCGATCAACGCGGCCCACGACCGGATCGCGGCCGAGCGAGGCCTGCCGTGAGGCCCGACAGCCCGGTCGCGCGCCGCGTCATCCCCTCCCCGAACCATGGCGAGCGGGTCGGCTCGCGGCCGGACATGCTGATCCTGCACTACACCGGCATGGCCGGCGCGGCAGCGGCCCTGCAGCGCCTCGCCGATCCGATCGCCGAGGTCTCGGCCCACTACGTCGTGCTGGAGGACGGGACCGTGGTTCAGATGGTGCCGGAGGGCCGTCGCGCGTGGCACGCGGGCCTTGCGTCCTGGCACGGCGAGCGGGACGTGAACTCCCGCTCGCTCGGGGTCGAGATCGTCCATCCCGGCCATGCCGGTGGCCTGCCGCCCTATCCCGAGGCGCAGATGACGGCGGTGATCGCGCTCGCCCGCGACCTCGTCGCGCGCTGGTCGATCCCGGCCGAACGGGTGCTGGCGCACTCCGACATCGCGCCCGACCGCAAGGAGGATCCGGGCGAGACCTTTCCGTGGGCGCGGCTGGCCGCCGCGGGCGTCGGCCATCTCGTGCCCGAGGCCCCGTTGCGCGACGGTCGCTTCTTCGCGCCGGGTGATTCCGGGCCGCCGATTGCGGCGCTCCAGGCGATGCTGGCGCTCTACGGCTACGATCAGCCGGTGACGGGGACCTTCGATGGCCCGATGCAGGCCGTCGTCACCGCCTTCCAGCGCCACTTCCGTCAGGTCCGTGTCGACGGCATCGCGGACGCCTCGACCATCACCACGCTGCGCGACCTGATCGCGGCCCTGCCGCCCCGATCCTGACGCGCGGGCGCGGGGCCGTCACGCCCGTCCCCGCGCGTTCGCATCCCGCGCCACGGCCGCGTGCGCGTCGCCGCGCGTGCGCCACAGGCTGTAGAGGATGCCGATCGTCAGCAGGACCACCGTGACCGCGAGCGAAACCCACGGCGGCACGGACACGAGGCCGAGCGTGTCGGCCACGACGATCTTGGTGCCGATGAAGATCAGGATGAAGGCCAGCGCCGTCTTCAGGTAGGCGAACCGGTCGACCATGGCGGCCAGCGCGAAGTAGAGCGCGCGCAACCCCAGAATCGCGAAGATGTTGGAGGTGTAGACCACGAAGGTGTCGGTGGTGATCGCGAAGATCGCCGGCACGCTGTCGACGGCGAAGATCACGTCGGCGCCGTTGACCAGCACCAGCGCGAGCGCCAGCGGCGTGAGCCAGAGCGCGGTCCTGCCGGTCGTCGGGTCGGCTCTGCGCACCAGGAAGCTCCGACCGTGCAGGTCCGGCGTGATGCGAAGCCGGCGGCGCAGCCACCGCACCGCGGCGTTGTCCCGGATGTCGCCCGCGTCCTCCTCCCGGGAAAACAGCATCTTCAGGCCGGCGTAGATCAGGAAGGCGGCAAACAGCGACAGCACCCAGGCGGCCTGATGCACCAGCGCGGCGCCGAGCCCGATCATCAGGCCGCGCAGCAGCACGGCGCCCAGGATGCCCCAGACCAGCACCCGGTGCTGGGCGGAAAGCGGGATGCCCAGGGCCGATAGGATGACGGCGATGACGAAGACGTTGTCCATCGACAGCGACTTCTCGACCACGAGGCCGGTGACGTATTCCTGGGCGGGCTGAGCCCCGAGGTACCACCAGATCCATCCGCCGAAGGCGAGTCCGAGGCTGAAGTAGAACGCCGTCAGCAGGAGGCTCTCCCGGACGCCGATCTCGTGGTCCGCGTCGCGGTGGAGCAGGCCGAGATCGAAGGCCAGCAGCGCCGCGACCAGGGCGTGGAACCCGAGCCACATCCAGATCGGCTTGCCGAGCCATTCGACGTACAGGAGATCGACCATGCGGGACCGTGATGCTTCGCGCGAAGGAAAGCATCGGCTCCGACATCACGGAAGCTAAGGGAGGTGCATTCCGCCAGAGGGGCCCGCAGCCGATGGGCGCGAGTTAGAGGTGTGAACACGGCGAATCAAGGGCGCGCGTGACCGGAG
>NZ_CAXTBY010000110.1:0-13405 GCF_964242245.1 uncultured Methylobacterium sp.
CGACCCAGAGCTTCGTCGACCTCAACCGCTCCGGCGTCGCGCTGATGGAGATCGTGTCGCGGCCGGACCTGCGCTCGTCGGAGGAGGCGCGCGCCTACGTCACCAAGCTGCGCACGATCCTGCGCTACCTCGGCACCTGCGACGGCGACATGGAGAAGGGCAGCTTACGCGCCGACGTGAACGTCTCCGTGCGCCGCCCCGGCGATCCGCTCGGCACGCGCTGCGAGATCAAGAACGTCAACTCGATCCGCTTCATCGGGCAGGCGATCGAGACGGAGGCCCGACGCCAGATCGCGATCATCGAGGACGGCGGCACGATCAGCCAGGAGACGCGGCTGTTCGATCCGGTCCGGGCTGAGACCCGCGCGATGCGCTCCAAGGAGGAGGCGCACGATTACCGCTACTTCCCCGACCCGGACCTGCTGCCGCTGGAATTCGACCAAGCCTACGTCGATGCCCTGGCAGAAGGCCTGCCCGAACTGCCGGACGCCAAGAAGGCGCGCTTCATCGCCGATTTCGGCTTGTCCGCCTACGATGCCGGCGTGCTCGTGGCCGAGCGTCCGGCCGCCGACTACTACGAGGCGGTGGCGCGCGGGCGCGACGGCAAGGTTGCGGCCAACTGGGTGATCAACGAGCTGTTCGGGCGCCTCAACAAGGAGGGTCTGGGCATCGAGGCGACGCCGGTCTCGGCCGAGCGGCTCGGGCAGATCATCGACCTCATCGGCGAGGGCATCATCTCCGGCAAGATTGCCAAGGACCTGTTCGAAATCGTCTGGGCCGAGCCGGGCAGCCCCCGCGAGATCGTCGAGGCCCGCGGATTGCGCCAAGTCACCGACACCGGCGCGATCGAGGCGGCCATCGACGACATCATCGCGAAGAACCCCGAGAAGGTGGCGCAGGCCAGAGCGAAGCCGACGCTCCTCGGCTGGTTCGTCGGCCAGACGATGAAGGCCACCGGCGGCAAGGCCAACCCGGCCGCGGTCAACGCGCTGCTCAAGGACAAGCTGGGGATCGCGTAGAACGCGAGGATCGGCCCCGAGCCCGGCGCGCGAACAGGGCGGAAGCGGCTGAAGTCGGGGCATTTCGCGCATTCGAAGACGTGCCGTGTCGGCCGCTTCTGCGCCCCTGGAGCCGTTTCCGCCCGGTCGTCCGTGTGGTGCCGCTAGGCGTCGGGCCGGACCGGTCCCGAGGGGGTCGTCGCGGCGTCCCGCTGCGGTGGAGTCATCCCTGTCTCCTCCAGATCGATCCAGCCGTCATCCGGCGAAAAATCCACCCTGCGACCGGTTCGTGCCTCGATTCGTGAAGCACGAGGCAAGATTGCAACCTTGCCTTCGTGTCGTCAAGAAAATAATAAAGCCGCGATCGACAATAAATAAGGCTACGCTTGTAAGTATCCGCATCCGAGTATCGTGCTGCAGCGCACTCCAGGGCCGACGGATGTTTGGGGCGGGTTTCAATGCGTTGCGGCATGAGCGTCGATGATGCGCGAGGTCGCAAGACTTACGCGTCACCGCTCATGCTGTTCTCTACGAAGTCGCGCATGGCGGGGACCAGCACTTCGCCGGACCGCAGTGCCGCGGGCGTCTCAGGCGTCGTGGGCCGGGGCGGGGGCGCCAGCCATCCTGGCACGGCCTGCGACGCGCGCCTGCCACAGGCAGAGCAGGGGCGTGAGGCCGAGTTCCACCCCGAGGGCCGCGAGCATGGTGAGCGACGGCAACCCGGTGAGGTAGAGCCCGAGCAGTCGCGCCAAGCCGCCCAGCACCACGACGAGGGTGAGGAAGCGGAACAGCCGGCTCTTGCCCTCGATGCCCGGCACGCAGGTCCAGAACAGGATGCCGATGCCGGTCAGCAGGCCGGACAGGTAGCGGAAATGACTGTCGGCAGAGACGTTGGGAACGCCGCCCTCCAGGCCGTTCACGCCGAAGAGGACGCCGTAGAGTCCGGCGGCGACCGGCATGATCGCCGCCACCGCCACCACGCGCTGGAGCGCCTGCCGTTCAGTCATCACGCATCGCGGTTAATCCGATCCGGAGGCACACCCCGCCGCGCACCGAGCGGTTCTCTGCGCCCTCAAGCCTTCTCGCCCTTGAGGCGCTTGTTGCACTTGCTCCAGTATTGCGGCCACTTCGGCCCCTGCGACACCTTCTCGGCATCGGCCAGCGCCCGCCACTGCGCGCCGCAGGTCTTCTGCCGCTCCCGGGCCGCGGTCTGGCCCGCGCTCGGGGCCTTCTCGGGCTTGGCAGCGGTCGGCGCCGGACTTTCCGCCGTCTTCGCGGGCGCTTCCTTGGCTGGAACGGGTGTGGCGAGGACGAGCGGGGCGGCGAGGATTGAGAGCGCGAGGAGACGGGCGAGCATGACGGCGGACCCTTGTTGATGGCGCGATCCGCCGAGCGGCGTCACGCAAGCCTCAGCATCACATCGCCAACCTGCCGGCCGGACAAGGGCGGGGCGCGCTTGGCCAACAACGCGCGCCGCCCGCTCACGCAATCGTGAGCGGGCGGCGCGCGTCCCTTGAGTGCGGGCGAAGTTCCGGGCTAGCTACCCGAGGTCATCTTCACCGGGCCCGCCGCTCCGGCCGGCCGATCCAGTAGGGGCACGAGAGACGATGGCGGCCGTGACCGGCAAACCGATCGACGTCCACACGTGGAGCACGCCCAACGGCTGGAAGATCCCGGTCATGCTGGAGGAGTGCGGCCTGCCGTATCGGATCGTCCCGGTCGACATCGCCAAGGGCGAGCAGACCGCGCCCGAGTTCCTGGCGCTCTCGCCCAACAACAAGATCCCGGCCATCGTCGATCACGACGGGCCGGGAGGCGAAGCGATCTCGATCTTCGAATCCGGCGCGATCCTGCAGTACCTCGGACGGAAGACCGGGCAGTTCTATCCGCAGGACGAACGGGCGCGGGTCGCCGTCGACGCGTGGCTGTTCTGGCAATGCGCCGGCTTCGGGCCGATGCTCGGCCAGACCCATCACTTCCGGATCTACGCCAAGGAGAAAATCCCCTACGCGATCGACCGCTTCGTCACCGAGTCGAACCGCCTCTACGGCGTGCTGGACCGGCGCTTGGCCGGCCGCGACTACCTCGCGGGCGCGTACTCCATCGCCGACATGGCGACGGTGCCTTGGGCCAAGTTCTCCGGCAAGCAGGGCATCGACCTGACCGGCCTGCCCAACGTTCAGCGCTGGCTCGACGCCGTGCTGGCCCGCCCCGCCGTTCAGCGGGGACTGGCCGCGATCTGACGTTTCCCTGGCGCCTCACCCGCGAAGCCCGACGCAAGCCGTGCGTCGCGTGCGGGATGCGATGCGCGCGTCCTACTTCGCGGCGGGCTTCGCAACACGCGCGGCAGACACCTCCGATGCGGCAGCGGCCTGCTGGTTCACGTCGGGCACACGGGTCCAAGTCTGCGAGCCGCACAGCACCTTGAGCAGGCAGCCCGAGACCGACAACTCGGACGGGCTCTCGCGCTCGACGCTGACCTGATAGGTCTTGCCCTGCTCGATGTTGTAGATTTCGCCGGAGAATTTTTGCTCGTCCGGCTTCAGGCCCTCGATGAGTTGAAGGCCGAGCACCGGCCGGGAGCGCTTCCGCGGATCGGGGTTCTTCAGGTCGGTGCGGGGCGTTCCGGCCTCGGTCATCGCGACCTTGAGCCAGACCACCTTGCCGCACACCTGCGCTTGGCCCGCGCCGCAGCGATCGAGCCGGATCTTGGCGCGGCCATCCTCCGTCAGCCAAGTCCCGGACGGGTCCTTGCCGGTCTCGGCCGAGACCGTGGCGATGCCGGATACGAGAAGGGCGGAGGCGAGCGCGAGGCGCATGGGAAATCTCCGAAGCTGGCGCGCGGATGCGCGGGGCGGGTGTCGGTCGTGCCGACCACTGAGCCGCCGCAATCGGGCGATTTTTCGGCGGTGTTGCAGCGATGCCATGGCCGAGCTTCCCGCGGGCTCGGGTTGAGGGCGTCTGGCGCCCCCGCTATAAGCCCGGCGCCGAGGCGGTTTTCCCGACGCGCTTGCTGGCGGTTTCTCACCTGGATCGGACGGACCATGGCCACCGAGCGCACCTTCTCCATCCTCAAGCCGGACGCGACCAAGCGGAACCTCACCGGCGCGGTCAACGCGGTCATCGAGAAGGCGGGCCTGCGCATCGTCGGACAGCGTCGCATTAAGATGAGCCGAGCGCAGGCCGAGACGTTCTACGCGATCCACAAGGAGCGGCCGTTCTTCGGCGAACTCGTCGCCTTCATGACGTCCGGCCCGGTGGTGGTGCAGGTGCTGGAAGGCGAGAACGCGGTGGCCAAGTACCGCGAGGTGATGGGCGCGACGAACCCGGCCCAGGCCGCCGAGGGCACCATCCGCAAGACCTTCTCGGAATCGGTCGGCGAGAACACCGTTCACGGGTCGGACAGCGCGGAGAACGCGGCGATGGAGATCGCCCAGTTCTTCCAGGACGCCGACATCGCCGGCTGATCGCCCGACGATCCCGGAGCGCGTCGCCACCGTATTCGCGCATCGGTGTGGCTGCGCGGCCCTAGCGCGCAGCGGCCCGGCCGCGTGATGGAGGAGCGGTCGATGCTTCTCCATTTGCGGACCAGACACGCCATGCGCCTCAATGCCCCGCGCACCCGCCTCGCGCGCACCGGCCGCTTCGCTCTCGCGGCCTGCCTCCTCTCGACGCTCGCCGCCTGCAACGCGGGCAACCGCGTCAGCCAGACGGCCGCGCTGGAGGGCTACACCCCGGACCCGGCCCTCAAGCGGGCATCGCGAACCAACCTGACCGGCCGGGTGGCGCATGCCTGCGCGGTGACGCAGTCCCGCCTCCAGAAGGTCGAGGAGACCAGCCTGTCGGCGCCCTGCGGCTGCTACGCCGAGCGCACCCTGCGCGCGATGGATCGGACCGAGATCGCATCCTACCGCGCGACCGGCTACTTCAGCGACACCGCGAAGGCGAAGGCCCTCGACGCGCTGGATAGCTGCAAGCTGCCGCGCCCGGTCTGAGGAGGGGGACCTCCCTCCACCGTTTCCCGCAGAGGCGCCGGGTGGTTCGAGCGTATGCGGCGAGCTATACGCTGAGCAGCGCCCCGTCGACCCCAGCGACGGTGGCGTCGAACACGACCCGTTCCCCGTCCAGCCGGGCCCTGCCCCCGGCGACGAGGGCCAGGGCCGCCGGATAGAGGCGATGCTCCTGCACGATCACGCGGGCGGCGAGGGTGCCTGCATCGTCGCCCGGCCGGACCGGCACGGCGGCCTGCGCCACGATCGGCCCGGCATCGAGTTCGGGCACCACGTAGTGCACGGTGCAGCCGTGCAGGCGCACGCCCGCGGCAAGCGCCTGGGCATGGGTCCGCGTGCCCCGGAACAGCGGCAGCAGCGACGGGTGGATGTTGAGCATCCGCCCGGCCCAGGCCTCGACGAAGCCGGCCGAGAAGATCCGCATGAATCCGGCAAGACACACCAGATCGATCCCGGCCGCACGCAGCGCGGCATCGAGCGCCGCATCGAAGCGCTCACGATCCGGGAAGGCCTCGTGGTCCAAGGCGCGGGCCGGGATACCGGCGGCCTCTGCGTGGGCAAGGCCAGCGGCGTTGGGGCGATTCGAGAGCACCAGCACGATCTCGGCCGGATAGTCCACGGCGCGCGCCGCCTCGATCAGCGCGGCCATATTCGAGCCGCGCCCCGAGATCAGGATGGCGACGCGCCTCCTGCGCACGGTCATCAGAGGGCGAGGCGTCCCGTGAAGGTCACGGGCTCATCCCCCCGCGGAGTGATCCGCCCGAGCCGCACCGGCGCCTCGCCGGCCTCGACGAGGGCTGCGCTCACCGCCTCGACCCGGTCGGCGGCAACCACCGCCACCATGCCGACGCCGCAGTTGAAGGTGCGCAGCATCTCGGGCTGCGCCACGCCGCCCTCCCGCGCCAGCCAGCCGAACACCGGCGGCGAGCGCATCGCGTCGAGGTCGATCGCGATGCCGACCGCGTCCGGCAACACGCGCGGCAGGTTGTCGGGGAAGCCGCCGCCGGTGATGTGCGCCAGCGCCTTGATCCCGTCCGTCGCCCTCAGCACCGCCAGCAGCGGCTTCACGTAGATCCGCGTCGGCTCCAGCAGCGCCTCGCCCAGCGTCCTGCCCGGTGCGAAGGGGGCAGGGGCGTCCCAGGCGAGCCCGGTCCGCGCCACGATCCGGCGGACCAGCGAGAAGCCGTTCGAATGGACGCCCGAGGACGGAAGACCGAGCACCACGTCGCCCGCCCGGATGCCGGGCCTCGGCAGCAGCGTGCCGCGCTCGGCCGCGCCGACCGCGAAGCCGGCGAGATCGTAGTCCGCGTTCGCGTAGAGGCCCGGCATCTCCGCGGTCTCGCCGCCGATCAGCGCGCAGCCCGCCCGCCGGCAGCCCTCACTGATCCCCCGCACGATGTCGGCGCCCACCCCGGGAACGAGCCTGCCGGTGGCGTAGTAGTCCAGGAAGAACAGCGGCTCCGCGCCCTGGACGACGATGTCGTTGACGCACATCGCCACGAGGTCGATGCCGATCGTGTCGTGGCGCCCGGTCTCGATCGCGATCTTCACCTTCGTGCCGACGCCGTCGTTGGCGGCCACGAGGATCGCGTCGCGGAAGCCCGCGGCTTTCAGGTCGAACAGGCCGCCGAAACCCCCGATCTCGGCATCCGCTCCCGGCCTGCGGGTCGCGCGGACCAGCGGCTTGATCGTCTCGACCATCGCGTTGCCGGCATCGATGTCGACGCCGGCGCTCGCGTAGGTCAGGCCCTCATCGCCCGTCATTCCAGGAAGTCCCCGTCGCCTTCGCGGGCCTGCTCTACCGGCTTCCGCCTGCGAGGGCGAGTGGCCGACGGCCTTGATCGGGCCGGTCCGCATGTCCACTCTCGACCCGTCGGCGGAAGCGTCGCCGTTCGTAGGGGAAGTCGATGCGCGCGCGGGCTGTGATCGGGTTGTCGGCGCTGGCCGTGATCGGCCTCCTCGTCTACCTGCTGCGCGACGTGATGCTGCCCTTCGTCGCCGGCATCGCGCTCGCCTATCTGCTCGATCCGCTCGCCGACCGGCTGGAGCGCCTCGGCCTCGGGCGGCTGGCGGCGAGCCTGCTGATCCTGGCGATGTTCATCGCGGTGCTGGTCGTCTCGCTGCTGATCCTGGCGCCGCTCGCGGCGAACCAAGTCGCGGCGCTGGTCAACAGCCTGCCGACCATGGTCGGCAGGCTCCAGGGCATCATCGCCGAGCGGGCCGGGCCGCTGCTGCAGCGCCTCGGCGGCGCCGACGTGCTGAACGAGCTGCAATCCTCCGTCGGTACGCTGGCGACGCAGGGCGGCGCGTGGCTGCTCGCCTTCCTCAAGTCGATCTGGTCCGGCTCGCAGGCGCTGATCTCGGTGGCCTCGCTCCTCGTCGTCACGCCGGTGGTGGCCTTCTACATCCTGGTCGACTGGGACCGGATGGTCGCCATCCTCGACGGCTGGGTTCCGCCCCGCCACCGGGCGACGGCGCGGCGCCTCGCCTCGCAGATCGACACCGCGATCATCGGGTTCGTGCGCGGGCAGACCCTGGTGTGCCTGATCCTCGGCACGTTCTACGCGGTCGGCCTGTGGCTGGTCGGCCTGAACTTCGGCGTGCTGATCGGGCTGATCGCGGGCTTCCTCACCTTCATCCCCTACGTCGGCACGCTCACGGGGTTCCTGCTCTCGGTCGGCGTCGCCCTGGTGCAGTTCTGGCCCGCCTCCGACTGGCTCCCGCTCGGCCTGACAGTCGGCGTGTTCCTCGTCGGCCAGTTCCTGGAGGGCAACGTCATCTCGCCCAAGCTCGTCGGCGAGTCCGTCGGCCTGCATCCGGTCTGGCTGATGTTCGCGCTGCTCGCCTTCGGCTCGCTGTTCGGCTTCCTCGGGCTGCTGCTCGCGGTGCCGGTGGCCGCCTCGATCGGCGTGCTCGTGCGCTTCGCGCTGTCCCGCTACCTCGAAAGCCGGTTCTACCACGCCGAGCGGCCGGTGCTGCTGGAGATGCCGCGGGATGGATCGACCTTGACCTCGCAGGGCCGCGGGTGAACCTGGGCGCCGCATGCGCGAGAACGCTCCCCCGAAGCAACTGGCCTTCGACCTGCCCCTCGATCCGCGCTTCGGCCGCGAGGATTTCCTGGTCGGGCCGGCCAACGAGGCCGCCTACGCCCTGATCGAGGCGTGGCCGGACTGGCCGGACACGGTCCTGGTTCTCACCGGGCCGCCCGGCAGCGGCAAGAGCCATCTCGCCTCGATCTGGGCGAGCCGGGCGCACGCCTGGACCGTGCCGGCCGCGGACGTGACCGCCGGGACGGTCCCCCACTGCGTCTCGAACGGCGCGCTGGTCGTCGAGGACATCGACCGGGAGGGCCGCGACGAGGCCGCCCTGTTCCACCTGCTCAACCTCGCCCGCGAGCGGGCATGCCCGGTGCTGCTCACCAGCGCCGCGGCCATCGACCAAGTGGCACTGACGATCGCGGACCTGCGCTCGCGCCTGCGCCTCGCTCCGAGTGCCGCGATCCGGGAGCCCGACGACGCCTTGCTGCGCGCGGTGATCGTCAAGCTCTTCGTCGACCGCCAGCTCGTGGTGGACCTGAGCGTGATCGACGCGCTGGTCCTGCGCATCGACCGCTCGCTCGGGCGCGCCCGCGAGGTCGTGGCGGAGCTCGACCGCGACGCGCTCGGGCGTGGACGCCGAATCACCCGACCCCTGGCGCTCGCCGTGCTCGAACGCCTCGGCATCGCGCAGGGGATCGAGGACGCGTGAGCCGTCGAACGTGTCACGCGGTTGTCGCATGACGATGGCGCGGGCGTGCTAGAGGTCGCGGAGCGCGGAGGCTGGGAGGACGGGTTTGTCGGACATCGAACCGAACGCGGACGCACTGGACATCGATCGGACGGAGGCGGCCGAGGACGCCGGAGACGCAAGCCCGCGGAAGCAGGGGGCCGACCCGGCGCGGCGACCGTCCACGCTGCCGCGCGCGCGCCGGACGCGGACGGGCGAGGAATCGGACACCGTTGGCGACGCGTGGCCCGTGCCCTCCGCCGAGCCCACGGACGTCACCACCGACGGGGCCGCCCGCGAGACGGTACGGGAAGCCGGGCGGGCGCTGCGGCACTCGCCGGAACGCTTCGTCAACCGCGAGTTGTCCTGGCTGCAATTCAACCGGCGCGTGCTGGAGGAGGCGTCGAACCCCAACCATCCGCTGCTGGAGAAGCTGCGCTTCCTCTCGATCTCGGCCAACAACCTGGACGAGTTCTTCATGGTGCGCGTCGCAGGCCTGCACGATCAGGTTCGCGCCGGGCTGACGCTGCCGTCGCAGGACGGATTGTCCCCCGCCGAGCAGCTCGCGCGCATCGGCACCGAGGTGTCGCGGCTGGCCGAGGACCAGCAGGCGCGCTGGCGCGCCCTGCGGAAGGAGCTGCACGGCGTCGAGATCGACCTCGTCGAGCCGGATGCCCTTCTGCCCGAGCAGGCCGCGTGGCTGGAAGAGTACTTCCTCAGCCACGTCTTCCCGGTCCTGACACCACTCGCCATCGATCCGGCCCACCCGTTCCCGTTCATCCCGAACCTCGGCACCACGATCGCCCTGATGCTGACGCGGCCCCGCGACGGCCGGGTGCTGCGCGCGCTGATCCGCATGCCGGGGGTGCTCGACCGCTTCGTCCGCCTGCCGATGGCCGACGGCGAGGCGGTGGCCCGCTTCATCGCCATCGAGCAGGTAATCGTGCTGTTCACCGGCCGGCTGTTTCCCGGCTACCTCGTGAAGGGGCAGGGCGCCTTCCGGGTGATCCGCGATTCGGACCTCGAGATCGAGGAGGAGGCCGAGGACCTCGTCCTGCACTTCGAGACGGCCCTGAAGCAGCGCCGGCGCGGGATCGTCATCCGCCTCGAAGTCGAGGCCGGCATGCCCGAGGATCTGCGCGGCTTCGTCTGCGACGAGTTGGAGATCGGCCCGGACGCGGTCTTCGTCGTCGAGGGTATGCTGGCGCTCAACGAGTTGTCGCAGATCGTCGGGATCGACCGGCCGGACCTCAAGTTCAAGCCCTACAACCCGCGCTTCCCCGAGCGCATCCGCGAGGGCGGCGGCGACGTGTTCGCGGCGATCCGGCAGAAGGACTTCTGCGTCCACCACCCCTACGAGTCGTTCGACGCGGTGGTGCAGTTCCTGTCCCAGGCCGCCCGCGATCCGAACGTCGTGGCAATCAAGCAGACGCTCTACCGCACGTCCTCGAACTCGCCGATCGTCGCGGCGCTCGCCGAGGCCGCCGAACTCGGCAAGTCGGTGACCGCGCTCGTCGAGTTGAAGGCCCGCTTCGACGAGGAGGCCAACATCCGCTGGGCGCGCAACCTCGAGAAGGCCGGCGCGCAGGTGGTGTTCGGCTTCGTCGAGCTGAAGACCCACGCCAAGCTGTCGATGGTGGTCCGGCGCGAGGGCGACCGGCTCGTCACCTACTGCCACGTCGGCACCGGCAACTACCACCCGATCACGGCCCGCATCTATACCGACCTGTCGTTCTTCACCGCCGACCCAGCAGTCGCGCGGGACGTCTCGCGGATCTTCAACTACATCACCGGCTACGCCGAGCCGGCGCAACTGGAGCGGATGTCGGTCTCGCCGCTGACGGCCAAGGCGCGGCTGCTCGCCGACATCGAGGCCGAGATCGCCCACGCGAAGGCCGGCCGGCCGGCGGCGATCTGGATCAAGTGCAACGCGCTCGTCGACGCACAGATCATCGACGCGCTCTACGACGCCTCCCAGGCCGGCGTGCAGATCGATTGCGTGGTGCGCGGCATCTGCTGCCTGCGGCCGGGCGTGCCGGGGCTCTCGGAGACCATCCGCGTCAAGTCGATCGTCGGGCGCTTCCTGGAGCACGGGCGCATCTACGCCTTCGGCAACGGCGTCGGCCTGCCGCATCCGAAGGCGACCGTGTACATCTCGTCGGCCGACCTCATGAGCCGCAACCTCGACCGCCGCGTCGAGGCGCTGCTGCCCATCGGCAACGCGACCGTCCATCAACAGGTTCTCGACCAGATCATGCTGGCCAACCTCCTCGACAACCGCCAGAGCTGGCGCGTGCTGGCGTCGGGCGGAGCCGAGCGCATCCACCCGGCCGACGGCGAGGAACCGTTCAACGCGCACAAGTATTTCATGACGAACCCGAGCCTGTCCGGACGCGGCAAGTCATCGAAGAAGTCGAGCCCCCGGGCTCTGAGCCGCCGCGCGCAGCGGGGCTGATCCGTCGGCCGCATGCCGCGGCCGGCCGCGCGTGGGACCGGGCGGTGCGGGAGCGCCGCGCCGGCTGCTGCACGGAACCTGTCGCCCGCCGAGCGGCATCGCATCGAGGTCGTTGCTTGGGTCCCCACCGCGCCAACCTGACCCTCGCCCACTCCGCCGACCGGGCGACGGCCGCGGTCGCCGCGCCCGTCGCGATCATCGATATCGGCTCGAACTCGGTGCGGCTGGTCGCCTACGACGGCCTCACCCGGGCGCCGACGCCGCTCTACAACGAGAAGGTCCTGTGCGGCCTAGGGCGCAACGTACTGACGACCGGAAGGCTCAACGAGGACGCGGTGCGGCGCGCGCTCGCGGCGCTCGCCCGCTTCCGGGTGCTGTGCGCGACGATGCAGATCTCGCGGCTGTTCGTGCTGGCGACCGCCGCCGCCCGTGACGCCTCGAACGGGCCGGCCTTCCTCGAAGCGGCAGAGGAGGCCTGCGGCGCGCGGATCGAGCTCCTGTCCGGGCGCCGGGAGGCCGAGCTGTCGGCGCTCGGCGTCGTCTCGGGGTTCCACGCGCCGGACGGCGTCGTCGGCGACCTCGGCGGGGGCTCGCTGGAACTCGTCGACGTGCGCGGCGCCGTCGTCGGGCAGGGGGTGACGATGCCCCTGGGCGGCCTCGCCCTTCAGGACCTCTCCGGCGGCTCGCTGAAGAAGGCCGGCAAGATCGTGCGCGAGCACATGAAGAAGGCCGCGCCGCAACTGGAGACGCTGCGCGGGCGCACCTTCTACGCCGTCGGCGGTACGTGGCGCGCGCTCGCGCGCCTGCATCAGGCCGCGCGGTCCTACCCGGTCCACGTCATGCACGGCTACACCGTGGAGCCCTCCGACGAGCTGAGCTTCCTCCAGGTGGTCGAGCAATCGGACGCCGCCCTGTTGCAGGACGTGGACGCGATCTCCGAGGCACGCCGCCCGTTGCTGGCCTACGGCGCCGTCGTGCTCGAGGAGATCATCCGGATCGGGCGCCCGCGTGAGATCGCGATCTCGGCCTCCGGCGTGCGCGAGGGCCTGCTCTACGAGCAGCTCGACAAGGACAGCCGGGCGCTCGACCCGCTGCTGGCCGCCACGGGAGAGCTCAACACCCTGCGCGCCCGCTCGCCGGGCCACGCGGAGGAACTGCTCGCCTGGACCGACCGGTTCGTCGCGACGCTGGACGGGCCGGAGACGGCGGACGAACGGCGGCTGCGCCACGCCGCCTGCCTCCTGTCGGACATCGGCTGGCGGGCGCACCCCGACTACCGCGGCGAGCAGAGCATCGCGATCATCCAGAACGCGGCCTTCGTCGGGATCGACCATCCCGGCCGTGCCTACCTCGCGCTGGCGATCTACTTCCGCCACGAGGGCGTCGCGTCGGAGAAGGCGAACCTGATGCTTCGGAACCTCGCCGGTCCGCGCCTGTTCGAGCGCGCGCGGCTGATCGGGGCGCTCCTGCGTATCGCTTTCCCGACCACGGCGGGTATGGAGGGCGCTCTGCGCCGGATGCCGCTCACGGTCGAGGACGGCAGGGTGCTGCTGCGCCTAGCCTCCGAGTGGGAGGCGCTCAACGGAGAGCGCCTGCTCAACCGCGTCCGCGGCCTTGGCCGCGTGCTCGGCCTCGACGGGCGCATCGAGGTCGGTTGAGCACGCGACTGCGACCCCGTGCGGGCGGCTGCCGGGCGCGGGGCGGCGATGGGTATATTGCTGAAATGCCCAACACCTGTCGCGCTCGGCATCGCCGCTTAAAGAGATCAAGCCGCGGTGAAAGCATGACTCTCGACCGCCGGTTTGTCGCCCTCGGTCATGTGCCCTGCATATCTCTGGGCGTCAGTTCTCATCCTCGCTGAACGGCACCGGCACGAAGACGCGGTTGCCTTTGAGCGGACCTTCGTTCGGCGTAAAACTCTCCGCCTTCTCGCACAGGTCGACGCGTATCCCGCCTTCGATCCCCCTGAGCATGACATTCAATTCGCCGTGCCAATCGAAGGTGTGGAACATCAGCCCTTCAGCATCCGGCATGCCGTCGCGGAAGAGTTGTGCGATCTCCGAACGGACTTCAGCCTCCAGGCCAGGCTTGTCGCCGCGTGCAGCCGCGAACACTTCCGCAGCGTGCGTATAAGTCAGCTTCACCGCGGCGGTCATCCCGGCAATCTCGGCCTCGGT
>NZ_CAXTBY010000111.1:0-13307 GCF_964242245.1 uncultured Methylobacterium sp.
TCGACAATCTCAAGGCGATGGCGATGCCGGCCTTCGTGCTCGGCAACGCGATCAGCGCGGTGATGATGCGCCACACCCGCGCGGCGATGCTCGGCGTGCTGGGCTCCGACTACGTCCGCACGGCGCGGGCCAAGGGCGTGTCGCCGCTGCGGCTGGTGCTGCGCCATGCGCTCCCGAACGCCGCGATCCCGATCATCACGCTGGGCGCCCTGGAATTCGGTCAGTTGCTCTCCGGCGCCGTGCTGACCGAGCAGATCTTCTCCGTGCCCGGCTTCGGCAAGCTGATGGTGGACGCCGTGTTCAACCGCGACTTCGCCACCGTGCAGGGCGTCGTGATCTGCACCGCGGCGACCTACGTCGGCCTCAACCTCGCCGCCGACGTGCTCGCGGCGGTGGTCAACCCGAAGCTGAGGCGGGCATGAGCGGGGGCCTTCGCGACGATGCCGCTGCCCTCCCTCTCCCCTCTGCGGGAGAGGGTGGCCCTCGCGTGAGCGAGGGTCGGGAGAGGGGAGCGACCTCTCCGGATACGGCGCTCCCCTCACCCGACTTAGCTCGCGGGCCACCCTCCTCCGCAGAGGGGGGAGGGAGAACGGCGGTGAGTCTGCCCCGCGAGCCCGGCACGCTCGCCGCCTTCTGGCGCCGGCTGCGGGCGCGGCCGAGCGCGCTGGTCGGGCTCGCGATCGTCGTCCTGCTGGTCCTCATGGCCGTGTTCGCCGGCCTGATCGCGCCCTACGACCCGACCGGCACCGACTGGGGCGCGGTGCGCGGGGCGCCTACCCTGGCGCACCCCTTCGGCAGCGACGAGGTCGGGCGCGACGTGCTGGCCCGCATCATCTACGGCGCCCGCGCCTCGCTCGGCGCCGGGCTCGTCTCGGTGGCGCTCGCCGTCGCGCTCGGCCTGCCGCTCGGGCTGCTCGCCGGCTACGCCGGCGGCTGGGTCGACGGGGCGATCATGCGGCTCACCGATGCGCTGCTCGCGATCCCGTTCCTGATCCTGGCGATCGCGCTCGCTGCCTTCCTCGGACCGAGCCTGACCAACGCCATGGTGGCGATCGGTCTGTCGGCCACCTCGACCTTCGTGCGGCTGACCCGCGCCCAGGTCCAGGCGGTGGCGGCCGAGGAGTTCGTGGAGGCCGCCCGCTCGGTCGGCAACCCGCCCTGGCGGATCGCGCTCGTGCACATCCTGCCCAACATCGTGCCGGCGATCCTGGTGCAGGCGACGCTGACGATCGCGGCCGCGATCATCGCCGAGGCGAGCCTGTCCTTCCTCGGGCTGGGCCAGCAGCCGCCCGAGCCGAGCTGGGGGGCGATGCTCAACGTCGCCAAGAATTTTCTGGATCAGGCGCCGTGGATGGCGATCTGGCCGGGGCTCTCAATCTTCCTGGCGGTGCTCGGCTTCAACCTGTTCGGCGATGGCCTGCGCGATGCGCTGGACCCGCGGGGCCGGACATGAGCGACGCCCCGATCCTCGACGTCAAGAATCTCGCCGTCGCGTTCGACACCGAGGGCGGCGCGGTCCATGCGGTCAACGGCGTGTCCTACGGCCTGCGCGAGGGCGAGACGCTGGGGATCGTCGGCGAGTCGGGCTCCGGCAAGAGCGTGCACGTGCTCGCCATGCTCGGCCTGATCTCGCGCCCGCCCGGCCGCATCACCGGCGGGCAGGTGCTGTTCGAGGGCCGCGACCTGCTGAGCCTGCCCGAGCGCGACCTGCGCAAGGTCCGCGGCGGGCGGATCGGCTTCGTGTTCCAGGACCCGATGAGCTCGCTCAACCCCGGCATGACGGTGGCGGCGCAGATCGTCGAGCCCCTGCGCATCCATCTCGGCCTCGACGGGCGAGCCGCCCGCGCCCGCGCGAAGGAGCTCCTCGACCTCGTGCGCATCCCGAACGCGGGCGCGCGCCTCGACCAGTACCCGCACGAGTTCTCCGGCGGCCAGCGCCAGCGGGTGATGATCGCCATCGGCATCAGTTGCCGCCCAAGGCTCCTGATCGCCGACGAGGCGACGACGGCGCTCGACGTGACCGTGCAGGCCGAGATCGTCGCCCTGGTGCAGGACCTCAAGCGCGAGATCGGCATGGCGATCATCTGGATCACCCACGATCTCGGGGTGGTCGCCGGCATCAGCGACACGGTGCAGGTGATGTATGCCGGCCGCATCCTGGAGCGGGGGCCGGTGGACGACATCTTCGCCGACCCGCGCAACGCCTACACGCTGGGCCTGCTCCGCTCGCTCCCCGACCTCACCCGCGGCCGGGCCGGGCGCCGGCGCCTGCGCCAGATCGAGGGCGCCCCGCCCGACATGCGTTCGCTCCCGCCGGGCGATCCGTTCGCGGCCCGCAACGTCTACGCCACCGCCCGGTGCGCGGCCGAGATGCCGCCGCTCGTCCAGGCGCCGGGCGCCGCGCCCGGCCACCTCGTCGCCGCGTGGTACGACCTGCCGACCCTGCTCGCGGGCGAAGCGGAGGCGGCGCGATGACCGCGCCGGCCAAGGCCTATCCGCTGGTCTCCGTGCGCAACCTCTCCAAGCACTACGCCCTGCGCACGTGGTGGGGCGGCAAGGCCTCCGTGTTCCGCGCGGTCGAGAACGTCAGCTTCGACATCCGCCCCGGCGAGACGCTCGGCCTCGTCGGCGAGTCGGGCTCCGGCAAGTCGACCATCGGCCGGGCCGTGACGATGCTGAACCCGCCGACCCTGGGCACGGTCGCCTTCGAGGGCACGGATCTCGCCACCCTGTCGCCGCTGGCGATGCGCGGCATGCGCGCCCGCATCCAGACCGTGTTCCAGGACCCCTACGCGGCGCTCAACCCGCGCATGGCGGTGGGCACCTACGTCGCGGAGGCGTTCAAGCTGCACCGGCCGGACATGCGGCGCCTGGAGCGCCGCGAGGCGGTGGCCGGCCTGTTCGAGCGGGTCGGCCTCGATCCGCGCTTCGCCGGGCGCTTCCCGCACCAGTTCTCCGGCGGCCAGCGCCAGCGCATCTGCATCGCCCGCGCCATCGCGCTGAAGCCCAGCTTCATCGTCGCCGACGAGCCGATCGCGGCGCTCGACGTGTCGATCCAGGCCCAGGTCGTCAACCTGCTCCAGGACCTCCAGGACGAGCTCGGCCTGTCCTACCTGTTCATCTCCCACGACCTGCGCATGGTGCGCCACCTCTGCCAGCGGGTCGCGGTGCTCTGGCGCGGGCGTATCGTCGAACTCGCCCCGAGCGATCTCCTGTACGAGAACCCGCGCCATCCCTACACGCGGCGGCTGCTCGGCGCCGTACCGGTGCCCGACCCCGCCGCCGAGCGGGCGCGGCTCGCCGCGGCGCGAACCGAGCCGGAATCATCCCCGTCCGAGGGCGGCGAACTCGCCGAGGTCGCGCCCGGCCACTGGGTCGCCGGACATTAGAGAGGATCGGCCTTCGTGAGGAACTTCGAACAGCCCGGCCGCTCGCCCGTCTACGCGGCCGAAGCCGCGGTCGCGACCTCGCATCCGGCCTCGACGCTCGTCGCGATCGAGACCCTGCGCGCGGGCGGCAACGCTGTCGATGCGGCGATCGCGGCGGTGGCGGTGCAGTGCGTCGTCGACCCGCTGATGACCGGCATCGGCGGCGACTGCTTCGCGCTCTACGTGCCGCGCGGCGCGTCCGTGCCGATCGCGCTCGACGGTTCGGGCCGCAGCCCGGCGGCGGCGACCGATGCGTGGTACATCGAGCACGGCGTCGCGATCGAACCCGCCTCCCCCCACGCGGTGACGGTGCCCGGTGCGGTCGCGGCCTGGGCGAAACTCGCTGCCGATCACGGCACCCGCGCGCTCGGCGACCTGCTCCAGCCGGCGATTCGGCTTGCCGAGGGCGGCTTTCCGGTGCAGCCGCGGGTCGCCTGGGACTGGGCACGCAGCGTCGCGCGCGTCGCCGGCGACCGCCATGCGGCGGCAACCTACCTGATCGACGGGCGCGCGCCCGCCGTCGGCACGGTGATGCGGATGGAGCGGCTTGCCGCGACCCTCCGGCGGATCGCCGCGCACGGTCCCCGCGGCTTCTACGAGGGGCCGGTCGCCGAGGATCTGGTGACGCGCCTGCGCGAACTCGGCGGCCTGCACACCCTGGAGGATTTCGCCCAAGCCGCCCCGGACGTCGTGACGCCGATCAGCACGAACTACCGCGGCTACGACGTCTACGAGTGCCCGCCCGCCGGCCAGGGGCTCGCGGCGCTGATGATGCTGAACGTCCTCAAGCCCTTCGACATCGCTTCGCTGTCGGACCTCGACCGGGTCCACCTCTTCGCGGAAGCCTGCAAGCAGGGCTACCACCACCGAGACGCGCTGTTCGGCGATCCGAGCCTCCACGCGATCCCGGTGGCGCACCTCCTGTCCGACGCGTGGCAGGCCTCGGCCCACGGCGCCATCGACATGGCGCGGGCGCAGGCCCCCGTGATCTATCCCGAGATCGACGCCGAGCGCGCCCACACGGACACGGTCTACCTCTGCGTCGTGGACCGGGACGGCAACGCGATCTCGCTGATCAACTCGGTGTTCCAGGGCTTCGGCTCCGGCATCATGGGGCCTTCGAGCGGCGTGCTGCTGCACAACCGCGGCCTGTCGTTCCGGGTGGAGCCCGGCCACCCCAACACCATCGGCCCGAGCAAGCGCCCGATGCACACGATCATCCCCGGCATGCTGATGCGCGACGGGCGCGCCGTCGCCCCCTTCGGCGTGATGGGCGGGCACTATCAGGCGATGGGCCACGTCGAACTGCTCACCGGCCTGATCGACCGCGGCCTCGACCCGCAAGAGGCGCTCGATGCCCCGCGCAGCTTCGCCTACGACGGCGTCCTCGAACTGGAGGGCGGCCTCGCGGACCTGACCGCGGGGCTCGCCGCCCGCGGCCACGACGCGATCCCCGCGCCCCTGCCGCTGGGCGGCGGTCAGGTCATCTGGATCGACCACGCCGCCGGCACGCTCATCGCCGGCTCCGACCCGCGCAAGGACGGCAGCGCACTGGGGTATTGAAGGCGGAGGTGGGGGTGAGTTCCATACAACGATCGGCGCTGCCGGATCGAGGCCTTCTCCGAGAAACTCGAGCGTTACGGCAAAATCCGTCGTCCCCGACTGTGCCCTCGGTCTCCTCAGCCGCCTGGCCCGCGCAACGTACCGGGCAACTGTTCCGATGACGCGGCCTGCGCCGGTCCACTGACCATGAGCGTGCGCATGAGCTGGATCGTCGCATGAGCGGACGCCGCTTCCGGAACTTGGTCCTCGCCTGCCGGGAGACGGGAGACCAGCCGCTCTATCCTCTGATCGGCCGAGATCCGCCCCATCGACCATTCCCCGAACACGCGTCCCTCGGCCTCGACCAACTCGATCAGCTCGACACGGCGGTGGCGCAGGTCGCAGCAGATGCGCTCGAAGGTGGCCTCCACGGCGGGCATGGGCCCTTCCAGGACCTGGATGAACACGCCACGCGTGTGCAGCAGGGCGCCCGTCAGGCCATCGGCCGCATTCCGCGCTTCGGAGATGCGCACGATCTCGACGATCTGCTGTCGGATACCCGCCGCGGTGCCGGCGAGATCCATGTCGCTGCGGTAGAGGAGGCGATGGATGGTCATCGAGTGCTCACGCGCTCAGGGCGATAGGGTTGGCCGTGGAGAACAGCGCCTGGATCTGCTCGGCCGGAACCGGCCGGCTGATCAGGTAGCCTTGGATCTGGTCGCAGCCCTCCCCGGCAATGAAACTCGATTGAGCGTCCGTCTCGACCCCCTCGGCCGTCGTCTTCATGCCGAGGCTCGCGCCCAGCATCGCGATCGCCCGCACGATCGCGGCGCTTTCCCGGTCGTCCGGCGTGCGCCGCACGAAGGACTGATCGATCTTGATCTTGTCGAAGGGGAAGCGGTGCAGGTAGCTCAAGCTGGAGTAGCCGGTGCCGAAGTCGTCCATCGAGATGCGGATGCCCAGCGCCCGCAGTTCGCGCAGGATGGTCAGCGTGCGCTGCTCGTCCTGCAGGAGCGAGCCTTCCGTGATCTCCAGTTCGAGCCGGGCGGGGGGAAAGCGGGTCTCCACCAGGATGTTGCGGATCGTCGTGGCCAGCCGCGCGTCACGGAACTGCACGGGCGACAGGTTGACGGCCACCGTCAGGTGCCTCGGCCAGCACAGCGCCTCGGTACAGGCGGTCCGCAGCACCCATTCGCCGAGCGGGCCGATCAGTCCGGTTTCTTCCGCCAGCGGGATGAAATCGGCCGGGGACACCAGCCCCCGCTCGGGATGATGCCATCGGATCAGGGCTTCGGCACCGTCGTAGGTGCCGGTCCGGGCGTCGACCTGCGGCTGATAGTGGAGCGTGAACTCCTGACGGGCGACCGCGCGCCGCAGATCGAGTTCGAGCGAGCGCCGCGCCTGGATGCGCGCGTTCATGCTGCTCTCGAACATCCGGTAGCGGCCCCGCCCCTCCTCCTTGGCGCCGTAGAGCGCGAGATCGGCGTTGCCCATCAGCATCTCCGCACCCTCGCCGTCCTCCGGAGCGAGCGCGATCCCGACGCTCGCGCCGATGTTCAGGATGTGGCCGTCGATCACGAACGGGCGCGCCAGGATGTCGACCACGCGCTCGGCCACGGCGTGCATCGCCGACACGTCGGTGCCGCCCGCCTTGAGGATCGCGAACTCGTCCCCGCCGAGGCGCGCGACCAGATCCTCCTCGCGCACGGCCCGCAACAAGCGTTGAGAAACGCGCCGGAGCAACGCGTCGCCCATGCCGTGGCCGAGCGTGTCGTTGACCAGCTTGAAGCGGTCGAGATCGAGGACCAGCAGCGCGAACGTCGCATCGTCGCTGCGACGCGAGGCGACGCGTTTGGCCAGCGCCTCGTTGAACTGGCGGCGGTTGGCCAGCCCCGTCAGTGCGTCGTGGTGGGCGAGACGGTGCATCTCGGCCTCGGCGCGCAGGCGCTCGCGCTGGTCGCGCACGGCGATGACGGTGTGCGGCTTGGCCTTGATCGCGATCATCTGCGCGATGAGGCGCACCGGGATGCCGGCATCGCCGCCGTTCCGGAGCAACCCGTCGACTTCCTTCGCCGTCGAGATGTCGACCGCGGACAAGCCGGGCAAGATCCGCTGCAGGGGCACGCCGATGAGAGTGTCGCGGGACTGCCCGAGGATGCGTTCCAGGCTATGATTGATGCCCGTGATCGTATCGCCATCGCAGATCATCAGCCCCTCGACGGCAATGTCGGCGAGGTCGCGCAGGCGCTGGTTCTCGGCCTCGTGCCGTTGCCGGTTCACGTGCGACAGGCGCAGGGCCGCCAGCGCGAGGCCGACGATCAGGAGCGCGGCGTTCGCGGTCAGGATCGATAGGAGCGTGCTGTCGAGGCTTCCGCCAGGGATCTCCACCTGCGGGTCGAAGGCGACGGTGACCGCGCTCATTCCGGTGAAGTGCGTCCCGCAGACCGCAGCGAGCAGGAGCAGAGGGGCGAACCGCTGGACCGAACGACGCGGGCTGAAGCCCACGACCATCGAAGCGCTGCCCAGCACGGCACCGACCAGGACCGAAACGGCCACGGTCGCGGCATGCCATCGCAAGGAGCCCTGGACGTGGTAGGCGCCCATGCCGGTGTAGTGCATCGCCGAGATCGCCAAGCCGACGATCCCCCCGCCGATGAAACGCCATGCCAAGCCGGACCAAGCGATGACGATGCCGGTGCCGAGGCCGACCAGCAGGACCGCGACGAGGAAGGAGGCGAGAGTCTGACCGACCGTGAAGCCGAACGCCATGCTCGGCTCGAACGCCAGCATGGCGATGAAGTGGGTGGCCCAGATGGCCGTGCTCGTGGCGATCACGCCCGCGACCGCCCAGATCAGCCGCTCCTGCCAAGCGATGTCGCGGAAGACCTGACGGCCCATGGCGAACGTCGTGTAGGAACCCAGCGCGCAGATGACGGCCGCAACCGCGACGAGCCGCAGGTCATGTTGGTTCGCGACACAGGTGTAGAGCTGAATCATAAGGAAGGACGAGTCCGCGGCGGGAAGCGCTTCGACGGTCGACCCTAGATGCCAAGCGTGATTAAGTTGTGAACGCTCAAATTGTGCGAATTATGTATCAGAGGTTGTGTATTTAGTCATGCACGCGCAGTCCGCGCGGTATGAATAGTCGCTCCGGTCGTGATGCGATGGCTGGACTGCTGACGATCCCATCAAGGAGGCTATGACTCGGAAGCTCTTGAAACTTGAGACATCCGCGGGGCAGCTAGAGCATTGTCTTCACGCGAGCCGACGTCGACCTCGCCGGGAAATGCCCTGTCCTAATTTCGGTTCGCTCATGCTCACCGTCCTTGCTCTTGGCCTTCGTTGGATCGCAGTTTCTTCACGCGAACACCGCGCACTTCGCTTGATGCTCGAGAGTATTTTCCAGCGAGGTGGTTGCCGGCTCGCGTGAAGGCAATGCGATCCCACAAGCGGATAGACCACTTTCCGAGATCTGGAGATCATGGAACGTGCTCTAGGCACGCATCTCCGCGAAGGTCGCGAGGTAGCCGGGCGCAACCCGCATCCCGCGAGGCACCAGCACGGCCGGCGGCGGCTGGCGCACGCAGTCCTCCAGGTAAGCCAGCGAGGCTTCCAGAACCGTGCCGGAGAACGGCTTGGTGATCACCGCCACGGCCCCCTCCAGCTCGTCGGAGAGCTGCCGGGCGTTGGCGGTCATGAAGGCCGTCGTGATGCCTCCGACGGCGCGCACGACGCGCGCCACGTCCACGCCGGAGGAACCGTCACCGAGGCGCAGATCGATCAGCACCAACTCCGGCTGCGTCGCGTGGATCAGGGCGATGGCTTCGCTGGCCGTCGTCGCCGTTCCCACGACAACGTGCCCGGTATCCTCCAGCATCATCTCGATCTGCATCAGGATGAGGGCCTCATCCTCCACGACGAGTATCCGCAGCGGCTCGTTCACGTGCTCTCCGAACTGTTTCCCGTCTCGCGGGGCAGACGTATGTTGACCAAAGTTCCAGGATTATTCGCCTGCCAGGCGATGCTGGCATTGAGTTGGCGGCAGAGGGTACCGATCAATCGCTTCCCGAACGATCGCTTCTCCATCACCTCTACAGGCATACCGATGCCGTCGTCAGCAATTTTGATCGTGAAATAGCTTTTGTCCGGAGCGACTGTCACCGAGAGACGGCCCGCACGATCACCGGGGAAGGCGTGCTTGAGGGTGTTGGTGAGCAGCTCGTTCATCATCAGCGCGACCGGCGGGGCTTTGGCCACCGGGATCTCCACGGCCTCCAGGTCGAGGTGCAGGCGGATGCCCTCGCGGCCGGAGCCGCGCACCAGATCGAGTGCCAGATCGCGGGCGAACTCGGCTACGTCGAACCGCTCGACGTTGTTGGATTGGTACAGCCGCCGATGCACGGTGCCGAGGGCTTCCACGCGCGTGAGCATCGTTTCCATGGCGGCGCGTGCCGCCGGATCGGTGATCGCCCTGGTCTGCATGGCGAGCAGCGCGGCGATCATCTGCAGGTTGTTCTTAACCCGGTGGTCGACCTCGTGGACCAGCATGGTTTGCGTGGCCAGCGCTTCGCTCAGCTCGCGGGTGCGCTTCGCGACCTCGGCCTCGAAATGATCCTTCTCCTGCCGGACCTTCATGTGCGCGTCCACGCGCGCCGTCACGTCGAGCTGCGACGCGAAGAAGAACAGCACCTCGCCGGCCTCGTTGGACACCGGGCTGAGGTACAGCGCATTCCAGAACGGCGTGCCGTCCTTGCGGTAGTTCAGCAGGTCGATGGAAATGTCCTTGTTGGCCTGGACCGCGTCCCGGATGAGGGCAACGGCGCCCTTATCGGTCTCGACGCCCTGCAGGAAACGACAGTTGCAACCCATGATGTCATCGCGGCTATAGCCGGTCATGCGCAGGAACGCGTCGTTGGTGTAGACGATGGGATTGTCCGCCAAGCGCGGATTCGTGATGACCATCGCCATGCGCGTGCCGCGCACGGCCGCCGCGAACGGATCGCCCTTGCCGTGTTCGATATCGAGTCGGTCAGTCTGGTGCCAAGCGTCGGGCTGTTCCATCAGGGTGTTCTTTCTTGCCCGGCGTCGTACACCTCAAGGCATCGTTCAAATCCGCCCGCGCTCCCGCAGACCATGATGACCAAACGCTCACGCGGGATTGGTAGACCGTCAGCCGCAACCTTAACGGTTCACGGCGGGGATCGGGTCCAAGACATTCGAGGCGCGACCGCGAAGGCGGTGGACACGACGCCGCATCACGCCCAGGCAGTCAGCCGCTTAGGCACTACGGGATCTTCTGAAGAGAAAATCACCCCGTCACCAGGACGTCCTTGCCGTCCAGAGGAGACGAGAGGAGGAAATTGATACCGAGGTCAGTTAATGCACCAAGCATCCAATAGCCAAACGACAGGTTCTTCTACTCGGCTGAACGGCCTAAAGGGGGTAGAACATGCAGGTATAGCTCCCGGCCCTGTGCGCGAGGGTTGCCTACGGTCGTTGATTTTGCACCTTGCGCCGGCGCCGAGGGTATTCCCCTCTGGCTCGGCAGGTAGGCCTCAAGCAAGCTGCGACCGAGGCGACGGTCCCATCTGGCGGCACGACCAGTTTCGTCACTTGGCGAGCGGGTCTTGGGGGTCAAGGGTGCTCGGGTGGGCATAAATCAAAAAAAGTGCTTGGAGAGCTTCAGGCCCTGCGCCTGATAGTTCGAGCCCGCGTCCGCGCCGTAGAGCGTCGCCGGGACCTCGGCCATGCGCTCGTAGACGAGGCGGCCGACGATCTGGCCGTCCTCCAGGAGGAACGGCACGTCGCGCGAGCGCACCTCCAGCACCGCCCGGGCGCCCGTGCCGCCGGCGCCCGCGTAGCCGAAGCCGGGATCGAAGAAGCCGGCGTAGTGCACCCGGAACTCGCCGACGAGCGGATCGAACGGCACCATCTCGGCGGCGTGGTCGGGGGGCACCTGCACCGCCTCCTTCGAGGCCAGGATGTAGAACTGGCCGGGATCGAGGATCAGCGCGCCGGACCCGTCGGCCGGCAGTGCCTCCCAGAAGTCGACGGCGCGGTGGCGGCCGGGCGCGTCCACGTCGACGAGGCCGGTGTGGCGCTTGGCCCGGTATCCGATCAGCCCGTCGAAGCCGGAGAGATCGACGGAGACGGCCACGCCCCCCTGGAACGAGGGCGTTGCCGCGCTCACCAGGGGGAAGCGGGCATGGAGGTCGGCAAGGTCCGCATCGCGCAGGCGCACCTCGCCGCGGCGAAATCGGATCTGCGACAGGCGCGAGCCCGTCCGCACCAGCACCGGGAAGGTGCGCGGCGAAATCTCGGCGTAGAGCGGCCCGTGGTAACCCGCCTCGACCTGATCGAACGCTTCCGCCCGGTCGGCGATGACGCGGGTGAACACGTCGATCCGTCCGGTCGAGCTCTTGGGGTTCGCGGCAGCGGCCAGATCGGCCGGCAAGGCCAGCGATTCCTGCAACTCGGCGATGTAGACGCAGCCCGTCTCCAGCACGGCACCCGGCCGCAGGTCGATCGCGTGGAACGCCAGCCGCTCGACGCAAGTCCCCACCGATCGCCCGGTCCCCGGCAGGAAGCTCGTCCGGACGCGCCACGCGCGCGCGCCGAGGCGCAGGTCGAGGCTTGCCGGCTGGATCTGGTCGGGCGCGTAGGGCGAGGCCGGCAGGATGCCGCCGGCCCGCGTCAGCGCCGCGATGCCCTGCGCCGACAGGATGCCGTCCCTGGCCGGACCGGGCTGGGCAGGACTGGGCTGTGCAGGACCGCGCGTCGTGCTCATGTCCATCGCGCGTCCCGGCCCGTCGTCACCATCGATCCTTGTCCCGCACCGCGCCTAACGGCGGCTTAAGGGCTGCCGTCCGCATCGGGCCGGGTCGCGCGCAACGTCGTGGAGGCCCCCTCCCCCTCAAGCAGCGGATTCTCGTCCGAGTCGGACAGATTCGGCGCCGGGCGAACGGGGGACGCATCCGTTGCCTGCACCTCGCTCAGCCCGAGCACGAGGCGGATCAGGGCGAGGCGGGCGAGGGCGCCGATCGCGAGCAGGCCGGCAAGGGCGCTCGCCAGCACCGGCACCGCGTGCGGAACCAGCATCAGCGCGACGGCTCCGAGGGTGAGGCCCGGGATATCACCGGCGCCGAGCACCAGCGAGGGCAGGCCGGAGAGCCGCGGGTCGGGTCCGTTCCGGGGGGCGAGGCCGGCGGCCGCGAGCCGGCCCGCGCCGTCGAGGACCAGCGCGGCGGCGAGAGCCGCCGCGGGACAGACGGCGGCCGGGTCCTGCCATGCGCGCAGCAGCGCGATCCCGAGGAGGCCGGCCCAGGCTGCCGCGTGGGCGATGCCAGGGGTGCCGACGCCGCAGCCTGGGCCGGCGAGGCGGAGAAACCTGAGGTGGCGCAGCGTCGCCTCGACCATGCCGGGACCGTCCCTGCCGCCTTGCCGCGACGTACTCCGCCGCAATTGACGGCAAATCCCCCGCCAACTACCACGAGGAACGATGCATCGAGAAGCGGCTTCAAGCCGGTTAGACCGCAGCGAGACCGAACTCGATCGCAGCCAGGGAAGGCAATTAGGCACGATGTACAGGGCCGAGACGCGCGGGATCAGCGTGACCGTCAATCCGCGCTTCGTCGAGGAGGAATCCTCGCCGGGCGACAGCCGGTACTTCTTCGCCTACACCGTCGAGATCGTGAACAACGGGAGCGAGCAGGTGCAACTCCGCTCGCGCCACTGGCGGATCATCGACGGGCGCGGCGACTGCCAGGAGGTGCGCGGCGCCGGCGTCGTCGGCAAGCAGCCGGTGCTGGAGCCGGGCGAGTCGTTCTGCTACACCAGCGGATGCCCGCTCACCACGCCGGACGGCCTGATGGCCGGCAGCTACACCATGGCCACCGGCGCGGGCGAGAGCTTCGAGGCCGAGATCCCGGCCTTCTCTCTCGACAGCCCGCACATCCGCCGCAGCCTGCACTGATTGGTCTTCGGGGATTTGCGACGACCGGTCGTGGGTCGGTTTGAACTCAGGACCGGGCGGTACGCTCTGCGCCCGACCCTTCTCGGACGGCAGGTGCGGTATTTTGCTATGTCCGGAATTAGCCGCTTGCGGATATCGGCTCTCTATCGACAAGCCGACGGAATGGGATCAGAAACCACGATGATTGTCGAAGAGCTGCATCTAGAGCGCTTCCCGAAGAAGTGGACACCGGTTCGTCGTAAGGAAGGGCGTCAAAACAAGGACTTAGAGCCGTGACCGATCCAACTTGGTCGGGCACGGCTCTAGCACGCGACTGAGAGCCTGTTTGAGGTCCTCCGCCGGCCGCCCCCATCTGTCTCGTGTGC
>NZ_CAXTBY010000112.1:0-13089 GCF_964242245.1 uncultured Methylobacterium sp.
GCTTGGTCCAGACCGTCTGCGACAGGTATTCGAGGTTGACCTGATGGCAGATGCCGGTGCCGGGCGGCACGACGGAGAAGTTGTCGAAGGCCGACTGTCCCCACTTGAGGAAGGTGTAGCGCTCGCCGTTGCGCTCGTATTCCAGCGCGACGTTGTCGGCCAGAGCCTTCGGCGTGCCGAATTCATCGACGATCACCGAGTGGTCGATCACGAGGTCCACCGGCACCAGCGGGTTGATCTTCTGCGGGTCGCCGCCGAGCGCGACCATCGCGTCGCGCATGGCGGCGAGATCGACCACGGCGGGCACGCCGGTGAAATCCTGCATCAGCACGCGCGAGGGGCGGAAGGCGATCTCGGTCTCGACCTTGCCGCGGTTGTCCACCCAGGCGACGGTCGCCTCGATGTCGGCCTTGCGGACGGAGCGGTCGTCCTCGTAGCGCAGCAGGTTCTCGAGGATCACCTTCATCGAGAACGGCAGGGCGGTGGAGTTGGCCAGACCGTTCTTCTCGGCCTCCGGGATCGCGTAGTAGGTGTAGGTCCTGCCCGCCGCGGTCAGCGTCCGGCGGGCCTTGAAGCTGTCGAGTGAAGCCACGGCTGGTCTATTCCTCGCTGGCGTTTGTCGAACACGCGCAGGCATAACCTGCGCCACGAACGTGGTGTTCGGCCGGACTGCGCCCGTTCGGGCGCGCGCCGCCCCGGGGGTGCCCGGGCAGGAGGGTGCGCGAGGGGCGGATGGGACGCCCTGAGGTCGCGCGGCGCAGCCAACGCCTCGTATAGAACGTTTCGAATCTGACGGATACGGGGTGCGGCGTGACAGCCTGCCCCGGCTGTCCGCTCGTGACGACGCGCCTCGTCCTTGCCGGGGCTCAGGAGGCGGTCGCTGCCCCGCTCGGCGCCGAGGACCCGAAGCACCGGCGCACCGCCTCCCAGAACGCGTCCTGCTCGGCCTGCGTGCACAGGGCGACGCGGGCCTCGACCAGCCTGCGCCCGGCGACGGCGTCGGGATCGTGCGCGACTTCGGCTTCCGTCCGGATGGGTCGGTCGGCGGCGCGGACGATCCGTGCGGATGGCGTCTGCGAGGTCATGGTGGGTCCTCCGGTCAAGGGCGTACGTGCGAAGCGCAGGTTGCGCGGTTCCGTCCGCCCGCGCAATCGGGCAAGGAGGCGCGGTGACGAGGGGAGCACCACGTGCGGCTGAGCGTCGACGACTTGGCCTGCCGCCGCTCCGGGCGCCGGATCTTCTCCGGGTTGTCCTTCGCCCTCGGGCCGGGCGACGCGATGACGGTGACGGGCCGCAACGGCGCCGGCAAGTCGAGCCTGCTCGCGATCCTGGCCGGTCGCCTGCGGCCCGACGCCGGTCGCCTCACCGTGGCCGATGCCGGCGAGGCCACCCTGCCCGAGTGCCTGCACGCCGTCGGCCACCGCGACGGCCTGAAGGGCGCGCTGACGGCCGGCGAGAACCTCGCCTTCGCCCGCGCGCTCCTCGGCGCGCCGGCGCTGGAACCGCGCGCCGCCCTGGACCGCCTCGGCCTCGCCCACGCCCTCGGCCTGCCCGTGGCCTACCTCTCGGCCGGGCAGCGGCGGCGGGTGGCGCTCGCCCGGCTCCTCGTCTGCGCCCGTCCGCTCTGGCTGCTGGACGAGCCGACCGCGGCCCTCGACGCCGCCTCGCAAGGATTGCTCGCCGGACTCATGGCCGAGCACCGGGCCGAGGGCGGCCTCGTCATCGCCGCGACCCATCAGGCGCTCGGCCTGGAGGACGCGCGGGAGCTGCGCATCGTGCCGGTCTCCGCGGCCGCTGAGCGCCCCGCTGATTTTGCGGACGAGGACTGGGCATGATCCGCACCGTCCTGGCTCTCGTTTCCCGCGACCTCGCCCTCGCTGCCCGCGTCGGCGGCTCCGGCACGCTGTCGCTGGTGTTCTTCCTGATGATCGTGGCGCTGGTGCCCTTCGCGCTCGGGCCCGACCTCAACCTGCTCGCGCGGATCGGCCCGGCGATCCTCTGGCTCGCCGCCGTGCTGTCCACGCTCATCGGCCTCGACCGGCTGTTCCAGGCCGACGAGGAGGACGGCTCCCTCGACCTGATGACTGCGGCCCCCGTGCCCCTCGAACTCGTGGTGCTCGCCAAGGTCGCCGCCCACTGGCTCACCACCGGCCTGCCCCTGGCGCTGGCGTCGCCGCTCTTCGGCCTGCTCGTGGCGCTCGACGGCACCGCGATGGCCGCCACCGCCCTGACGCTGCTCGCCGGCACGCCGGCGCTGACCTTCGTCGGTGCGGTCGGCGCGGCGCTCACCGCCTCGATCCGCCGCGGCGGCCTGATCCTCGCCGTGCTGGTGCTGCCCCTGATGATCCCGACCCTGATCTTCGGGGTCTCGGCGGCGCAATCGGCGCTGGGCGGCACCGTGCCCTTCGCCACGCCCCTGCTGATCCTGTCCGGCCTCAGCCTGATCGCCGCGCTGGTCGGGACCTTCGCCGCCGCGGCGGCGCTCCGCTGGTCGGAGTGACGTGCGTCCGCGACGCCCCGAGGCACAGGATCGAGGTGCGGCGGCGATCTTCGCCTCGCCATCGATTGTCATCGCGTCCTCAACCGCGGTGCGGAGACGGACGGTTACGTGCCCACGTCCGCGTGATCGCGTCGCCTGCGCTCACCCCCCGCATTGCCGCTGCACCGCACCCCGCGCTAGACTTCGCCCATGTCGATGCCCCTGTGGACGCGCCTGTCCAACCCGAGCCACTTCATGCGCTGGTCGGGCACCCTGGTGCCCTGGCTCGCCGCGCTCTCGACCGCCCTCCTTGCGCTCGGGCTGTACCTGTCCTGGTTCGTCGCCCCGCCCGACTACCAGCAGGGCGAGACCGTGCGGATCATGTTCATCCACGTGCCGGCGGCGTGGCTCGGGGTGTTCTTCTACGGCGCGATGAGCCTGTCGGCGGTGGGCACCCTGGTCTGGCGCCATCCGCTGGCCGACGTGGCGCAGCGCTCGGCCGCGCCGATCGGGGCGGCGCTAACCCTGATCTGCCTCGTGACGGGCTCGCTCTGGGGCAAGCCGATGTGGGGCACCTACTGGGTCTGGGACGCGCGGCTCACCTCGATGCTGATCCTGTTCCTGATCTACTGCGGCATCATCGCCCTGTGGCGGACGATGGAGGACCCGAACCGGGCCGCCCGCTCCGTGGCGATCCTGACGCTGGTCGGCGCGGTCAACCTGCCGATCATCAAGTTCTCGGTGAACTGGTGGTCGACCCTGCACCAGCCGGCCTCGATCCTGCGCATGGGCGGCTCGACCATCGACCCGTCGATGCTCTACCCGCTGCTGGTGATGATCGGCGCGGCGACGCTCGGCGGCGTCACCCTGCACCTCTACGCGATGCGCACCGAGATCATGCGCCGGCGCGTGCGGACCCTGACGATCCGCGAGGCCGAGCGGCTCGATGCCGGATCGACCGTGATGACCTCGGATTCCGGGCGCGCCATGCCGCTCGGTCAGGCCTTCTAGGCCGCCCTCGCATGGACCTCGGACCACACGGCGGCTTCATCCTGGCGTCCTACGCCTTCACCGCCCTGGTGATGGCCGGGCTCGTCCTCAACGCGATCCGCGACCGGCGGGCGCAGAGGCGCGCGCTCGCCGCGCTTCAGCCCGGGGACGGGCGTTGAGCGCCGAGGCGCCGGAGCCGGTCCGCCGCTCGCTCCTGGTGATCGTCCCCGTGCTGGCCTTCGCGATGCTCGCCGCGGTGTTCTTCCTGCGCCTGCGCTCGGGCGTCGACCCGGCCGCCCTCCCCTCCGTGCTGATCGGCCGGCCGGTGCCGCACTTCCAGCTTCCGGCGGTCGCCGGGCTGACCGCCGACGGCAAGCCGGTGCCGGGCCTGTCGAGCGACGACCTCAAGGGCGGGGTGACGGTGCTGAACGTGTGGGCGTCCTGGTGCGCGCCCTGCCAGGTCGAGCACCCGATGCTGATGCGGCTGTCGCGCGAGCCCGGCATCCGGCTGGTCGGCATCGACTATAAGGACGCGGCCGAGAACGGGCGCCGGTTCCTGGCCAAGAACGGCGTGCCGTTCCAGGCGGTCGGGCACGACGAGGCGGGCCGCGTCGGCATCGATTTCGGCGTCTACGGCGTGCCCGAGACCTTCATCATCGGTTCGGACGGCGTGATCCGCGACAAGCTCGTCGGCATCGTCACGCCGGAGAACCTCAAGGACGTGCTGGCCAAGATCCGCGCCGCCGGCAAGGTCGCCGAGCGGTAGGGCCTTCGGTTCGGCCCTGCCGGGCCGTCCGCCGCACAGGCGGCGGCGCGGAGTCGCGCTCGCCGACGACGCGGCCTGCGGCCGTTCACGACGCCTCGGCGTCGGCCTTCGGGCGCTCGTAGCGGATCAGCAGTGGCGTCTGGGCCAGCGCGAAGGCGACCGTCAGCGGCATGATGCCGAAGACCTTGAAGTTCACCCAGAAATCCTCCGTCTGCGTCCGCCACACCGCCTCGTTGAGGACGGCGAGGACGAGGAAGAACACGCCCCAGCGGAAGGTGAGCTTGCGCCAGCCCTCGTCGGTCAGCGCGAACACCGAATCGAGCACCACCGAGAGTAGCGACTTGCCGAAGGCCAGCCCGCCGAGGAGCACGAGGCCGAACAGGCTGTTCACGATGGTGGGCTTGACCATGATGAAGGTCTTGTCCTGCAGGTAGAGCGTCAGGCCGCCGAACACCACGACGACGACGCCCGAGACCATCGGCATGATCGGCAGCCGGCGCACCAGGGCGAAGTGGACGGCCAGCGCCAGGACGGTAGCCGCGATGAAGACCCCTGTCGCCACGAACAGCTTCTGCTCGGCCGCCACGCCGAAGCGCTCGGCATAGGCGTTCCCGAGGAAGAACAGCACCAGCGGCCCGAGTTCCAGCGCGAGCTTGGGCAGCGGTGCGAGGTGGCGGCGCGGCGGAACGGGTTCGATCGGCATCATGTCGCGCTGGAGGGGGGTGAGGGACGGATAGTGTCCTAATTTGCCGGTCACCCTAAGACGGTGGTTCCGCATTTCTCGCAGATGATTTTGCTGCCCTCCACACGGAAGCCATCCGAAACCCATTCGATGTCGCGGTGGAGTCCGCCTATCGGATTTTCATCTTCCTCAGCGCCCATGCGGCCCTCGTGCTCGCAACCGTCGCACTTGAGAGCAACATCGTATCTCTCGCGCTTCGCCATCAGTTCTTCCTCAACGTGCTTCAGGCTGAGCCAGTACGACCGCCCTCACTGCATCTCGCGCCGTCAAATTAGGACACCACCGAAGGACGCGTCCGTTGGCCTCGTCGTGTCCGGCATAGTACGCTGGCTGTCGGGGTCTGTACCGACCGGGGGCCGCCCATGTCCATCACGATCGAGAACGCGGAGGCCGAGACACTGCTGGCGGAGATGTCGGCGCGCACCGGCCGAGCGGGAAGCGACCTGCTCCTCGATCTGCTCAGGCGGGAGCGGGAGCGGCTGGAGGACGAGACGGCGCGCCGGATCGCTGAAGGGCTCGCCGCAGACGACGAGATGCGCGCGCGCTGGAATGCCCGCGCCCTCGTCGATCCACGTCCGATCGACGAAATCCTGGCCTTCGATGAGAACGGGCTGCCGATGTGATCGTCGTCGACAGCTCCGTCTTCGTCGCCATCATCGCGGGTGAGCCGGACGCCGAGGCGCTGTCCCGTTCGCTTGCCCTGGCCGAGCGGCGGATCATGTCCGCTGGCACCTACCTCGAATGCGCGATCGTGGCCGAACGGCGCTTCGGCGGACGTGCCGAACTCGACGCATGGCTCGCACGTCGCGACATCGAGATCGCGGTCATCGATGCTGCGCTGGCTCGGATCGCGGCCGACGCCTTCGCTCGCTACGGCAAGGGCCGCCATCCCGCCGGCCTCAACTTCGGCGACTGCTTCGCTTATGCTCTCGCGCGATCGCTCAACGTGCCATTGCTGTTCAAGGGCAACGACTTCGCGCGCACCGACGTGCTGCGGGTCTAATCCTTCTCCAGCCCCGCGATCGCCCGCGCGAAATCCCGCGCCGCGAAGGGCTCCAGGTCGTCGATGCCCTCGCCGACGCCGATGAAGTGGACCGGCAGGCCGAACTTCGCCGCGAGCGCGACCAGGATGCCGCCCCGCGCCGTGCCGTCGAGCTTGGTCATCACCAGCCCTGAGACGGGCGCCGCGCGCGAGAACAGTTCGACTTGGCTGAGCGCGTTCTGTCCGACGGTGGCGTCGAGCACCAGCAGCGTCGCGTGCGGCGCCTCCGGGTCGAGCTTGCCGATCACCCGGATGATCTTCTCCAGCTCCGCCATCAGCCCGGCCTTGTTCTGGAGCCGGCCGGCGGTGTCGATCAGCAGCACGTCGGCGCCCTCGGCCTTGGCCCGCTTCAGGGCGTCGAAGGCGACGCCCGCCGCGTCCGCCCCCTGCGCTCCGCTGACCACCGGCGTGCCGGTGCGCTCGCCCCAGACCCGCAACTGCTCGATCGCGGCGGCGCGGAAGGTGTCGCCGGCGGCCAGCATCACGCTGCGTCCCTCGGCCTTGAGGGTCAGCGCGAGCTTGCCGAGCGTCGTGGTCTTGCCGGCGCCGTTCACGCCCACCGTGAGAACCACGAACGGCTTCCTGGACGCGTCGATCACCAGCGGTTTCGCCACCGGGTCCAGCGCCCGCTCGACTTCCGCCGCGAGGATCGCGCGGACCTCGTCGGGCGAGACCCCCTTCTCGTAGCGGCCCTTGCCGACGGCTTCCGAGATGCGCGTCGCGGTCTCCAGGCCGAAATCGGCCTGGATCAGGGCATCCTCCAGGTCCTCCAGGGTGGTCGCGTCGAGCTTGCGCTTCGTGAACAGCCCCGTGACCCGGTCCGACAAGGCGGACGACGTGCGCTTCATCCCCGAGGTCAGGCGGGTCCACCAGCCGCGGGCTTCCGGCTCGGCCGCGGGCTCGGCCACCGCGTCGTGGGCGAGCGAGGCCGCCGCGTCCACGGGCTGGATGTCGGGCGCCGAGGCCGGCGCGGCGGGCGTGTCCGTCGCGGGTGGACGCGCCACGCCCGTCGTGTCGGCGGGCTCGGCCCCGCGGTCCGGATCGTCGCCCGCCGTGCCGGCCGGCGGCGTCTCGGGTTCGCCCTCGATCGGCTGAAGGTCGGCGCCTTCGATTTCGTCCGGCACCGCGTTGCGCGCGGGATCGACGGGGGACGGCTCGCCCGGCGGCAGGGGCACGTGCGCCACGTCCGCGGCGCCGGTGGCGAAATCGGGCTGCCCTTCTGCAGGCGAGGCCGGCGCGTCGGCCGGCGGCTCGTCCTCCGGTTCGTGGGTCGCGCCCTTGCGGCCGAACAGGCGGCCGAACCAGCCCGGCTTCTCGTCCTGACTCATTGCCGTGTCCTTGCTCCCGCGCCCCGGCGTCGTTAGCCGGAGCGCATGTCCCTGCCCGGCTCGATCCTGCCAGACATAGGCGCGCGCCTGCTCTACCGCGACGCCTTGGTGCTCATCATCGACAAGCCGGCCGGCTTGGCCGTTCATCCGGGGCCGAAGGGCGGGCAGACACTGACCGATCACCTCGACAGCCTGCGCTTCGGCCTGCCGCGCCGCCCGGAGGCCGCCCATCGCCTCGATCGTGACACGTCCGGCTGCCTCGCGCTCGGCCGCCACACCCAGGCACTGGCACGCCTGAACAGGCTGTTCGCGACGGGCGCGGCGCGGAAGACCTACTGGGCACTGGTCGAGGGCGCCCCCACGGAGGAGGCCGGCAGCATCGACCTGCCGCTGGCTCGGCGCTCGGACGATCCGCGCTCGTGGTGGATGAAGGCCGATCCGGCGGGCGACCCGTCCCTGACCCGTTGGCGGGTGCTCGGCCGGGGTGCCGACGGTCGCGCGTGGCTCGAACTGGAGCCGGTCACCGGCCGCACGCACCAACTGCGCGTCCACTGCGCCGCGATGGGGTTTCCGATCCTCGGCGACCCGATCTACGGCACGGCGCCCCGCCGCGGCGGCCCCGGCCTGCACCTGCACGCCCGGCGGCTCGCGCTGCCGCTCTACCCGAGGAAGCCGCCGGTGGTGGCCGAGGCACCGCCGCCCGAGCCCATGCTGACGGCGTTGCGCGCCTGCGGCTGGCAGGCGTGATCCGGCGCTCCGCCGCCACGTCCGGCACGGACGGGATGACGTATCCGAGCTTCATCGCCTGAACTTCCCGAGCCGCCTCATGCCGCGAGCAAGGCCCGGCCGTCGTGCCCAGCTATGCTGACCGAAACGATCGTGCCCGGCTCTGCCGCGACGCGCACGGGTGTAAAACCCTCGGTGCGGCCGAGGCCGCCGCGCTCGGCCAGCACCCGGTGCGTCCGCCCGACCTGCCCGTCGAGGTGGCGCCCGAGCGCGGACGCACCGGCCTCCCGCAGCCGCGCGGCGCGGGACCGCACGACCTCGGGCGCCACCGGCGGCATCCGCGCGGCCGGCGTGCCGGGACGCGGCGAGTACGGGAAGACGTGCAGGTGCGTCAGGCCGCACTCCGCCACGAGGTCGAGCGAGCGGGCGAACTGATCCTCGGTCTCGGTGGGAAACCCGGCGATCAGGTCGGCCCCGAACACGGTCTCCGGCCGCAGCCGCCGGACCTCGGCGCAGAACCGGACCGCGTCGGCCCGCGCGTGGCGCCGCTTCATCCGCTTGAGGATCAGGTCGTCGCCGGCCTGGAGCGAGAGGTGGAGGTGGGGCATCAGCCGCCGCTCGTCGGCGATCGCCCGCATCAGCGCGTCGTCGGCCTCGATCGAGTCGATCGAGGACAGGCGCAGGCGCGCGAGATCCGGCACGCCGGCGAGGATCGCCTCGACCAGGGTGCCCAGGCTCTGGGAAGTCCCGGAAAAATCGCGGCCGTAGGCGGTGAGGTCGACGCCGGTCAGCACCACCTCGCGGCCGCCGTGGGCGACGATGCGGGCGACCTGATCGACGATCGCCGCCCGCGGCATCGAGCGCGCGTTGCCGCGGCCGAACGGGATGACGCAGAAGGTGCAGCGATGGTCGCAGCCGGTCTGCACCGGCACGAAGGCGCGGGTGTGCCCGGCGACGCCCGCGATCCGCGTCGGCTGCGCGGGGCGGTCTGCGAAGATGTCGCCGACGCTCGACCGCGGCCCGTCCCGTCCCGGCTGCCACGCCTGCGCGCCGAGCTTCTCGCCGTTGCCGACGAGGCGGGCCACCTCCGGCATCGCGGCGTAGAGCGCGGTCTCGACCTGCGCGCCGCAGCCGGTGACGACGATCTCGGCCCCGGGCCTGTCGCGGTGGACGCGGCGGATCGCCTTGCGGGCTTGGCGACCGGCCTCCGCCGTCACGGCGCAGGTGTTGACGATGACGAGATCGTTATCGCGCGGCACCGCCTCGGCGTGGCCGCGGATCACCTCGGATTCGACGGTGTTGAGCCGGCAGCCGAAGGTCAGCGTCTCGACGGCCATCACCCGGCCTCCGCGAACAGCTCCGGCGCCAAGTGCCCCTCCGCCACCGGGCAGACCGGCCCGGTCATCAGCACGTGGTCGTCGGCGCGCCACTCCACGAACAGGTCGCCGCCCGGCAGGCTGACGGTCGCCTGCCGGCCGATCATCCGCAGGCGCGCGGCGGCCACCACCGCGGCACAGGCGGCGGTGCCGCAGGCGAGCGTCAGCCCGACGCCGCGCTCCCAGACCCGAAGTTTGATCGCCTCGCGCCCGCTCACCCGCGCAATTCCGATGTTGGCGCGCTCGGGGAAGACGGGATGGTTCTCCAGCATCGGGCCGATCCGGCCGAGGTCGTAAGTGTCGGGGTCCTGATCGACGAAGAACACGGCGTGCGGGTTGCCCATGTTGACGACGCCCGGCGAGTGCAGGACGGGGGCGTCGATCGGACCGACCTGGAGTTCGATGCGCCGCGTGTCCTGGAACGGTTCGCTGAGCGGGATCTCGTCCCAGGCGAGCCGCGGCCGGCCCATGTCGACGGTGAACGAGCGCTCGGCGACGCGCTTCACCTCGACGCGGCCCGACACCGTCTCCAGCAGCAGCCGCCCGTTCTCGACGGGCCGCGCCATGGCCGGGTCGTCGAGCATCGCGTAGGCGACGCAGCGGGTGCCGTTGCCGCAGGCGCCCGATTCCGAGCCGTCGGTGTTGTAGATCCGCAGGAACGCGTCGGCGCCGCGGGTCGCGGGATCGTGCAGCACCATCAACTGGTCGAAGCCGGAGCATGGGTCGGCCGCGATCGCGCGTGCCTCGCCGGGCGTGACGCGCGCGCGCGATCCGCGCAGGTCGAGCACCACGATCGCGTTGCCGGCGCCGTGCATCTTCAGGAAACGTCTGCGGGCGAGTGCGCTCATGCGGCCATGGTTCGGATCTCATGTCGGCGGCGCGAAGGATTTCGGCCCGCCGGGCTCCGCTATATGGCAAACCACGCCGTCCCGCACGAGGGCCGGGTCCCGGCCGATGCCGGCGCCTCAGGTCTGCCGCCTCCGCGCGCGCCGAACCTGCTCGCTGCGAATGCGCCCTCGCGGCCGGAGCGGTTCGGCACTACCTTCCGGCACGGGGGGCGGCGACTCGGTGCGCCGCGGCCTCGAAGCCCGCCGGAGCGCAGCCTTGATCCGTCCTCGCCTCACGCTCTCCGCCAGCGTCCTCGCGGTGGCGCTGTCTCCGGTCCTCGCGCAGCAGCCCGCGCCGCCGACCTCGACGCCGCCCTCGCCCGCGGTGACGAGCCCCTTGCCGACGACCCCCGTTCCAAATCCGCCCGCCGATCCGAGCCGGTCGGCCGCGCCGGCGCCCGAGCAGGCGATCGCGCCTCCCGTGGTGTCGAGAAAGACGCTGGTCGAGACCCCGGGCGACGCCAACGACGTGGACGCGGTGACGCTGCCGGCCAAGCCCGCCGCGATCCTCGCGGGCAAGAGCAAGTGGGAGGAGGCGGTGCCGAGCCTGAAGGACGCCTTTGCGCGGATCGAGGCCGATCTCGCCCGGGCCGGCATCGCGGCGGCCGGCCGGCCGCTCGCGGTCTTCACCCGCACCGACGACGACGGCTTCGCCTACGAGGCGATGATCCCGGTCGCGGCGGCGCCCGACCCGGCGCCGTCCGCGACCGGCGGCCTGCGGTTCGGCAGCACGCCGGCCGGCAAGGCCCTGCGGTTCCCGCACAAGGGCTCCTACGACGACATCGACGGCACCTACGAGACCCTGACCGCCTACCTCGACGCGAAGGACATCGTCGTTCAGGACCGCTTCATCGAGGAGTACGTCACCGACCTGACGGACCAGACGGACGACAAGCTCGACGTGAACATCTACGCGCTGACCCGGTAGCGGGCCGCGGCACTGAAGCGGGAGGCCACCATCCAGGCCGCGCGAGGCGCAGGTGCCGACGCAGACCCGTCGATCGACGGGGAGATCAGCGCCTCGATCCGCGTCACCGTCCCGACCGAGCCCGAATGCTGCAACGCGGCGCGGAGGGAGCAGCCCGGTCGGCGCCGAGACCGGCAACGCTTCGTTAACCACGTCCTGCGACGCTGCGAATGCCGCCTCGGGACATCCTACCATGCTCTACGCCGATCCGCTCCTGACCCGTCCGACCCTCGTTCACGCCGCGCCGCTCGCCCGTGCCCTCGACGGCCTCAAGCCGAAGGCGGCGTCCGCGGCCGAGATGTGGCGGCTGCTGACCGAGAACTACACCGTCGACCTCGATGCGGTCGCGGCGCTCCTGCCGATCGAGGAGCCCGAGCCGGTCTGGCTCCCGGTCCGCGATTGACGCGGCAGTGCCACGCCCGAGCCCGGCGCCGCAGCGCTGGCACGGCCCGTGCAAGAAAACGGTCAAGATTAACGTGAGGACGCACCAGGACAACGATCACGCGGTGGCTCGGACGCCGGAGCACCCCGCGGACCCGTCGATCACGCGAACACGAGGTCCGTCATGTCCGAACTGCTGTCCGTTGCCCTCGTCTGCGCCGGCACGATGCTGGCCCAGGATTGCTCCCGCGAGACCGCCCTCGACGTCATCGTCGCGCCGGTCCGAACGCCGATGGAGTGCATCATGCACGCCCAGACCATGGCCGCCGCCGCCGGGCTGCCGGGAGGCGACCACCGCTACCTGAAGATCGCCTGCGAGCACCGCCGCTCCGGGACCGAACCCGTGACGGTCTCGCGCCGAGCCTCTTGATCCGCCCCTGTCAGGCCGTGATCGTCAGGGTGTCGCCGACGGTCAGCATGCCGCCCGCGACCACCTCGGCGTAGATGCCGCAATCGCGGTGGCCCAGGCGCGCGTCCAGCGTCCAGGGGATGTCGAGGTCGCGGATGCCGGTCGCCGGATCGACGTTGGTCGCGGCGCATCGCACGGTGCGCTGCGTCAGCTTGAGGCGGAGCCCGCTCGGTGCTTCGAGCACCGCGCCGCTCATCTCCAGCTCGGCCCAGGGCTCCCACCCCTCCACGAGCAGGTTGCTGCGGAAGCGGAGCGGATCGACCGGCATGCCGCAGAACGCCTCCAGCGCCCGCACGCTCGACAGGCTGATGAGCGAGACGTAGCCGATCTTCGAATCGGTGAAGCGGTACTGCGGCGGCGCCGACAGGACGCGGGGCTCGCCGCGGAGCGCCTGCGGCAGGAGGCGGCGCATGAAGTCCTCGAGCCGCGCGCGGCCATCCTGCGTGTCGAGCCGGGCCGAGAACGCCTCGTCCTCGGCCGCACCGGTCAGCGTCGCGGTGCGGTCGTCGTAGCGGGTGCGGAGGCGGGCCAGCGCCGCGTCGCGCATCAGCATCAGGTACTTGGTCTTCGGCTGAAAGCGCGGCGCCGCGGGATCGAAGCCGGAATCGCCGTTCTCGATGGCGTAGAGCCGGTCGCCCGGGAAGTAGCCGTTCGCGTCGAGCGCGGCGCGCTCCAGCGGCTCCGGGCTGAGACCCTTCACGGGGTAGCGGTAGAGGGCGGAAAGCGTCGCTGTCATGCGTGCAGCGTGGCCTCGAACCGTGTGGCGGTGCAAGAGGGCTGTGGACCCTTGTGGTGCGCAAATACAACACCACATCCGCCTCACCGGCGGCCCTGCGGCGCCGCGGCCCTCTCGCGACGCAATGTCGGGGGGCAACGTCTCGGGCTGAGACCGTGCCATGTCGGGCGGTGGAGGCCGGAACGGGAGGATTGCGGTAC
>NZ_CAXTBY010000113.1:0-12937 GCF_964242245.1 uncultured Methylobacterium sp.
AGCCAGACCTACGTCTCGGTCTCGGGCAAGGCCGAGATCGTGCGCGACCAAGCCAAGATCGACGCCAAGTGGACCGAGGCCATGAAGACATGGTTCCCCAAAGGCAAGGACGATCCGGAGGTCGCCCTGATCCGCGTCCATCCCGAGCACGGCGAGTACTGGGACAGCCCCAACAGCAAGATGCTGCACCTCTACGGCTACGTGAAGGCCTCGCTCACCGGCGAGAGCCCGAAGACGGAGACCGTGAAGGTCGACCTCGCCTGACGGCCCCTTGCTGCGCTCGCACGGGCGGCGCTCCGGAAACGGGGCGTCGCCTTTTTCATGCGTCAAGGCTCGAAGCGGTTGACGCACGCGCCATCGTCATGCGCCATCCGCTCTGCGCAGCAAACGCGGGTTCCGGACGATGATCGACCTCGCGACGCGGGTCCACGACCACAACTTCCGCATCGACCCGATCGTCCGCTCGCTGCTCGACACGGATTTCTACAAGCTGCTGATGGGGCAGACGATCTTCCGCCGCCACCGCGGCGTGGACGCGACCTTCGGCATCCACAACCGCACCACCCGCATCCGCATCGCCGAGGAGGTCGATGCCGGCGCGCTGCGCGAGCAGCTCGACCACGCCCGCTCGCTCAGGCTCAGCCGGGGAGAGGCGACTTGGCTCAGGGGCAACGCCTTCTACGGCCGCCGCCGTATCCTGTCCGCCGACTTCATCGCGTGGCTCGAGGCTTTCCGGTTGCCGCCCTACGAGCTCGAAGTCCGCGAAGGGCAGTACGAGCTGACCTTCCACGGCCCCTGGGTCGAGACGACGATGTGGGAGGTGCCGGCGCTGGCGATCCTCAACGAATTACGCTCGCGCGCCGTGCTGCGGGGCCTGGGCAAGCTCGACCTACAGGTGCTCTACGCCCGGGCGATGACGCGGGTCTGGGAGAAGATCGAGCGTCTGGCGCGCCTGCCGGACCTGTCGATCGCCGATTTCGGGACGCGCCGCCGCCACGGCTTCCTCTGGCAGGACTGGTGCGTGCAGGCGATGGCGGAGGCGCTCGGCCCCCACCGGTTCCTGGGCACCTCCAACTGCCTGATTGCGCTCCGCCGCGAGGTGGAGGCCGTCGGCACGAACGCGCACGAACTGCCGATGGTCTACGCGGCCCTGGCCGAGGATGACGCGGCGCTGGCGCGGGCGCCCTACGACGTGCTGCGCGACTGGCAGGAGGATTACGAGGGCAACCTCCTCGTCGCGCTGCCCGACGCCTACGGGACGACGGGCTTCCTGGCGGGCGCGCCGGACTGGCTCACCGGCTGGACCGGCCTCCGCATCGACTCGAAGGAACCGATCGCCGGCGGCGAGGAGGCCATCGCGTTCTGGCGCTCGCGCGACTGCGACCCGTGCGACAAGCTCGCGATCTTCTCCGACGGGCTCGACATCGACACGATCGAGCAGATCCACGCGCATTTCCACGGCCGAACGCGGATCGGCTACGGCTGGGGCACCCTGCTTACCAACGATTTTCGCGGGCTGGTCCCGGACGGGCGGCTCGATCCGGTCTCGATCGTCTGCAAGGTGACCCACGCGAACGGGCGCCCGACCGTGAAGATCTCCGACAATCCGACCAAGGCGCAGGGGCCGGCGGGGGAGATCGCGCGCTACAAGCGCGTGTTCGGGATCGGCGAGCAGGACGCGATGGAAGTCCTGGTCTGACCGGCCGCTACCGGGGCGGCGCGGGGAAGGCGTCGAGGGGGAATTCAGGTAGCGCCGGCCTCCGGCTCGGGCAGGCGGCCGGCGTCCAGGTTGACCTGGAGCGCGTGCAGCGTCGGCATCGGCAGCGTGCGGTCGCGGGCCCCGCGCTGGGCCACGCGCTGCTCCCGCGTCGGGGCCGCCGCGCCGTGGATGTTGCGCGCGCTGCTCGGCCACGGCGCTCTCCGAGGCCGCCACGCGGCTGCCCGCGCGGTCGCCGTGTCCGGTGAGGAGCCGGGTCGCGTCCGGCAGGGACGGATTTCCGCGCTCGGAGCGTGGAGCGCGGCGGGGCTGCCGCCTGGGACGTCGCAGCGGGCCGTGCCGCTGTCGGGCATGAAACCGGGCGAGCGGGCGGAGCCTGCCGCCGACTCGGCACGGCGCGATCGTGCGCTAGGTTCACGCGCATCGCCCCGTCCGCGCCGCGACAGGACGGGCGAGCACGCGGCAAAAACAACAGGGAGACCTTGAGGATGTCGCAGATCGACCGACGGGCGCTGATCGGCGCAGCGGGCCTTGCTCTGGCCGGTGCGGGCGCGTCCGGTGCCGCGGAGACGACCACGCCGACCTCGGCCGCGGCCAAGCCCGCTGCACCGCCCGCCGTCACGCGCATCCTCGCCCACCACGTCGCGACGGCCCGCTACGAGGACCTGCCCGAGGCCGTGCGGCGGGAGGCGACGCGCACGTTCCTGAACTGGGTCGGCGTCGCCATCGGCGGCTCGCACCACGAGACCCTCGACGTCGCGGTCTCGGCGCTGGCGCCGTTCTCCGGACCGCCGCAGGCCGGACTGTTCGGGCGCACCGAGCGGTTCGACATCATGAACGGCGCCTTCCTCAACGGGGTTTCGAGCCACATCTTCGACTACGACGACACCCACCTGAAGACCGTGATCCACCCGGCCGGACCCGTGGCCGCGGCGATCCTCGCCTACGCCGAGCTGCATCCGGTCTCCGGCCGCGATTTCCTGAACGCGCTGGTCCTCGGGATCGAGGCCGAGTGCCGGATCGGCAACGCGGTCTATCCCGATCACTACGACGTCGGCTGGCACATCACCGGCACGGCCGGCGTGTTCGGCGCGGCCGCAGCCGCCGGCCGGCTGATGGGACTCACCGAGCAGCAGATGGTCTACGCGCTGGGGCTCGCGGCCTCGCAGCCGGTGGGACTGCGCGAATCGTTCGGCTCGATGAACAAGAGCTTCAACCCGGGCCGGGCCGCCGCGAACGGCCTGTTCGCGGCGATCCTGGCGGCCAAGGGCTACACGAGTTCGGACGGGATGATCGAGGCCAAGCGCGGCTGGGCCAACACCATCTCGACCAAGCAGGACTTTCGCGAGATCACGGAGGGCCTGGGGACCCGCTACGAGACGCTCTCCAACACCTACAAGCCGTTCGCCTGCGGCATCGTCATGCATCCGGCGATCGATGCCGCCATCGCGATGCGCGACGCCGAGCACCTCAAGCCCGAACAGATCAGGCGCGTCGACCTGAAGGTGCACCCGCTGGTGCTCGAACTCACCGGCAAGACGGCGCCGCGGGCCGGGCTCGAAGGCAAGTTCAGCATCTACCACGCGGTCGCGGTGGCGCTCGTCGCGGGCGCGGCCGGCGAGAAGCAGTTCAGCGACGGGGCGGTGCGCGATCCCGTGATCGCCGCGCTGCGCGACCGGGTGGTGCCGGTGGTGACGCCGGGGATCGAGGCCGCGCAGGTCGACATGACGATCACCCTCGACGACGGGCGCACGCTGCACCGGCGGGTCGAGCACGCCATCGGCAGCGTCGAGCGGCCGATGAGCGACGCGGCCCTGGAGCGCAAGTTCACCGACCTCGCCGACGGCGTGCTGCCCGCCGCGCAGATTCGCCGCGTGATGGGCCTGTGCTGGTCGCTGGAAACTCTTGGGAGCGCGGGCGACGTGGCCCGCGCCGGCGTTGCCCAGGCCTGACGGCAGCGGGTCGGGGACCGTCCCCGGTCACCACGCGGCGCGAACGGCGCGGCCCCGCATGGGATCGTTTTGCGGGGCCGCACCGTTCCACGTCCGGCACGCGCGCGAGCGCGAAGATTCGGGCGTAGCGTACGGCACGGTGGCGGCATGGCGACGAAGACGAACCCGTCCCTCGTTCCGCCCGCGCCCACCCGCATCGCCGCCGCCGAGACGCCGAAGGCCGCGCTCGCCTCGCCGGTCGTCGTCGCCGCGATCATCATCGCCGGCCTGTATGTCGGGCGCGAGATCCTCATCCCGATCGCGATCGCGCTGCTCCTCTCGTTCGTCATCGGGCCGCTGGTCGCCTTCCTCCGGCGCTGGCGCCTGCCGCGGCTGTTCGCCGTGGGGCTCGCCGTCCTCATCACCCTCGGCATCGTCGCGTCGCTCGGAACCCTGATCGGCGTGCAGGTCGCGAGCCTCGCCGGGGACGTGCCGCGCTACCGCTCGACCATCGAGGGCAAGATCGCGGGGCTCCGCGACAGTCCGGCCGGCCGCCTCACCGTCTACGTCGCCGGCATCGGCCGCGCCCTCCACACGGCCGGCAAGGCCGACGGCGCCGGGAAGGCGGACGAGGCCGGAAAGGACCCGGCATCGAACGCCGACCCGGAGCGCGGGCTCGAGGCGCCCCCGATCCCCGTCGAGCTGCGGCAGACGCCGCCCGGCCCCCTGGAGATGGCCGGCACGGTGCTCTCGCCGACGCTCCAGCCGCTGGCCACCATCGGCATCGTCTTCGTGGTGCTGCTGTTCGTGCTGATGCAGCGCGAGGATCTGCGCGACCGGATGATCCGGCTCGCCGGATCGAGCGACCTTCACCGGACCACCGTGGCGATGGACGACGCGGCCCGCCGCCTCAGCCGCTACTTCGTGGCGCAACTGGCGCTCAACGCCGCCTTCGGGCTGGCGATCGGCCTCGGGCTCTACGCCATCGGCGTGCCCAACCCGGTGCTGTGGGGGATCTTCTCCGCGCTGATGCGGTTCGTGCCCTACATCGGTGCGTTCCTTGCCGCGCTGCTGCCGCTGGCGCTCGCCGCCGCCGTCGATCCGGGCTGGAACATGATGATCGCCACCGCGATCCTGTTCCTGGTGCTGGAGCCGATCACCGGCCAGATCTTCGAGCCGATGCTGTACGGCCGCTCCACCGGCCTGTCGCCGATCGCGGTGCTGATCTCTGCGCTGTTCTGGACGTGGCTGTGGGGACCCGTCGGCCTGCTGCTCTCGACGCCGCTCACCGTCTGCCTCGTGGTGCTGGGCCGCCACATCGACCACCTCGAATTCCTCGACGTGCTGTTCGGCAACCGGCCCGCGCTGACGCCGGTCGAGAACTTCTACCAGCGCATCCTCGCCGACGATCCGGAGGAGGCGCAGGAGCACGCCGAGCTGATCCTGCAGGGCTGCTCGCTCTCGGCCTACTACGACGAGGTCGTGCTGAAGGGGCTCGAACTCGCAGCCCGCGACGCGGCGCGCGGCGTCCTCACCGCCGAGCAGAGGACGGACATCCGCGCCTCGGTCCACGACCTCGTCGAGGTGCTCGCCGAGCGCGACGACGCGGTGCCGGGGCCCGCGGGCGACGGTGCTTGGCCGGCTGCGGCGACCGAGGCCGCGTCCGCAGGTGCGGCCGTCGCGATCCCCGAAGCGTGGTCGCGGAGCGGCGCGGTCCTGTGCGTCGCCGGCCGCGGCTTCATCGACGGCGCCGCGGCCGCGATCCTCGCCCAGCTCCTTGGCAAGCGCGGCCTCGGCACCCGCGTCGTCCCGTTCTCGGACGTGGCGCGCGCGCGGATCGACGCCTTCGATCCCGATCAGGCGCGGATGATCTGCATCGTCTCGCTGGCGATCAGCGGCGAGCCGACTCACCTGCGCCGCCTCGTCGGCCGCCTGCGCGGGCGCATGCCCGGCGTTCCGATCGTCGTCGGCCTCTGGCAGATCGATGCGGACGAGGCGGCACGCACCGGCATCGACGCCAGCGGCCACGTCACGTCCCTGCGCGGCGCCGTGGAGGCCGTTCTCGCGGCGATGACGGCGGGGATTGAGGCCAAATCGGACGCGGCGGTCGCCGGCTCGGCGGCGGTCGGGACTTGACGCGCGTCGGCGAAGTCGCGTTCGCTTCCGCGACGGAACATCGGGAAGATGGCAGGGCATGAGCGTCGTCGAACTCGGCCGGTTCATGGACGACCTCGCCGACGCCTCGGGCCGGGCGATCCTGCCGTTCTTCCGGGCGCAGTTCGCCCTCGACGACAAGGCCCGCGGAGCGGCGCCGTTCGATCCGGTCACGGAGGCCGACCGGGCGGCGGAGCTGGTGCTCCGCAAAATGATCCGCGAGACCTTCCCGGCGCACGGCATCCTCGGCGAGGAGTTCGGCTCGGAGCGGATGGACGCCGAGTACGTCTGGGTGCTCGATCCGATCGACGGCACGCGCTCCTTCATCAGCGGATTGCCGACCTGGGGCACGCTGGTCGGCCTGACCCGGAACGGCGGAGCTGTGCGCGGCCTGATGCACCAGCCCTACCTCGGCGAGCGCTTCTCCGGCGACGGCCGCAGCGCGCGCCTGCGCGGTCCCCGCGGCGAGCGGACCCTGCGCACCCGCCGCTGCGCCAGCCTCGCGGCGGCGATGCTGGCCACCACCGATCCGCGCCTGTTCAGCGAGGGGGACGAGGCGGAGCGGTTCCGCGCGGTCGAGGCGCAGGTGCGGATGTCGCGCTACGGCACCGACTGCTACGCCTACTGCATGCTGGCAGCCGGGCAGATCGACCTCGTGATCGAGGCGGGGCTGAAGCCCTACGACATCGTCGCGCTGATCCCGATCGTCGAGGGCGCCGGCGGCACGATCACCGGCTGGGACGGCGGCCCGGCGACGGCGGGCGGCCGCGTCGTCGCGGCGGGCGATCCGCGCCTGCACGCGGCCGCCCTGGAAGTTCTGAATCCGTGATAGGCTGGACGCGCTTTCGACGCCCGTGCGTCCGGGGAGATGCCGATGATCGAGCCCGACGAGACCCTGGTGGTGGCCCGCGCCAAGCGCAACTTCGCCGCGAAGGGCCACGGCGACCGCGCGTGGGACGCCGACAACGCGGTGCAGGCCCCCCTCTGCGGCGGCTCGATCCTTGTCCTGTCCCAGGAGGAGCGCGACGAGTACCTCGATCAGGCCCGGCACGAGCTTCGCAGCGAACCCGGAGCCTGAGCTTCACCATCGCCTGAACCGCCGACCGTTCAGCGCTTCCCGTCGCCCGCATCGCTTCGATCCACGCGCATCGTGCTGCTCGCCGCCCTCCTCGTCCTGACGACGCTCGTGCCGCGGATCGAGGGGCAGGTTCACGCCCTGGGCGCGCCGGCGGCCGGCGTCGCCGCCCCGCACCCGATCGCTGCGCCGTTCTACCAGCACGCGGCGCGCGCGGTCTCCAACTGGCGGATGGAGGCTTCGAGCCTGCGTCCGGTCTCGCTCGCCGCGGTGGCGCAACTCACGCCGACCGAGCCGGCCTTCGTCGCGCGCTGCGCCAAGCTCAACAATTACTGGTGCATCAAGAGCGCCCGCTGGCCGGGCGAGATCGGCTCGGACGCCGACGGGCATACCGGCTTCGCCAGCGCCGCCGACGGCGCGGACGCGGCAGCGCACCTGCTCCGGCGCTACTACCGCGACTACGGACGCCGCACCGCTCTGGCCATCGTCCGCCGCTGGGCGCCGGCCGCGTGCGGGCTGCCCGGCACCGGGGCGGGGGGCGGCTCCGCCTCGGCCGGTCCGTCGGCGCCCCGGGGCCTCGGCCGAACGCTTCGCGCCCGCTACCTCGCGCGGCACCTGCCGGGCGGCGCCCCCCGGCGCGCGATCGCGCGGGTCCGCGCTCCGGCCCTGCGCGTGCAGCCCTGGTCGGCGCTCGCGCGGATGGGGGGCCGTCCGGCTCCGCGCCGGGTCGGACAGGTCCCGATGCCGAAGCCCGTACCCGACCTCGCCGCTCGCATCGCGCAGACATCGCCCGGACCGAAGCCCGCGCACCGCGGGGCCGACGATCCTGCCGCACTCCTCGACCACAGGGTTCCCTCGCCCGACCAGCTCGTCGTCGAATCCGCCGCCCTGCCCCTGATCGCCGGGCTGACGCTCGGCGACCTGCGCGCGCCGGCGCCCCTGTGCGGCGGCGACGAGGCCCGCATCGCCAACTACGCCGCGGCCATCGCCAGGAGCGTGGGCCTGGGCGCGAACGACGACCTCGCCCTGTTCTCGGCCGACGGAGCGCCCGCGCCGAACCTCGCGCCGGTGATGCTGGCGATGTCCGCCGTGGAGCTCGGGGCCTTGCACGCCGGACCCGGCCTCGTGCAGGCGGCCATCGCCCGCTTGGGTCCCGCGGCGGAGGCCCCGAGCGCGGATGCGGCGCGCTAGCCTTGTAGCGGCCGGACCGCCGCGCCACCTCTCGCGCGAACCAGCCCGTCCCGAGCCGAGCCAGCCCTTGCCCCCTCTGAGTTTTGCCGCGCGTGCCGGCTCCGCGGTCAGGGCCTTCGCGGAGGCGTCGAGCGACCTCCTGATCCAGCCGACCCTCCGGCTCGGCGTCACGGGGCTCGCGCGCTCGGGCAAGACGGTGTTCACCACCGCGCTGATCCACCACCTCGTCGAGGCGCACGCGCTCCCGGCCTTCGCACCCGCGCAGGAGGGCCGCCTGCGCCGCGCCCGCCTCGTGCCGCAACCGGACGACGACGTGCCGCGCTTTCCCTTCGAGGAGCACCTCTCCGCCCTGACGGAGGCGCGGCTCTGGCCGCGCTCCACCGACCGGATCAGCCAGTTCCGCCTCGAGATCGCCTACGAGCGGGCCGCCGGCTGGCGCTCGGGGCCCGGCACCCTGATGCTCGACGTGGTCGACTATCCCGGCGAGTGGCTGCTCGACCTCGCCCTGATCGAGCAGGGCTACACGGCGTGGTCGCGCGCGACGATCGCCGGCACGCGGCGCGCCGGCCGCGCAGCCGTCGCCGCGCCCTGGCTCGCGCTGCTGAAGGGCCTCGACCCGGCGGGCGCGCTGGACGAGGTGCTGGCCGAGCGGGCCAGCGCCGCCTTCACCGCCTACCTCGCAGGCCTTCGCTCCGGCCCGGAGATGGTGGCCACGACCCCCCCGGGCCGCTTCCTGATGCCCGGCGACCTCGCGGGCTCCCCCGCGCTGACCTTCGCGCCGCTGGACGGCCTGCCGGAGACCATCGCCCCGGACAGCCTCGCCGGGCTGATGGAGCGGCGCTTCGAGGCCTACAAGGCCAAGGTGGTGCTGCCGTTCTTCCGCGACCACTTCCAGCGGGTGGACCGCCAGATCGTGCTGGTCGACGTGCTGGCCGCCGTGGATGCCGGGCCGGCGGCGCTCGCCGAACTGGAGGAGGCGCTGGATTCGGTGCTGCTCAGCCTCAACATCGGGCGCAACACCCTCTTCTCCCGCCTGTTCGCGCCCCGCGCTGACAAGATCCTGTTCGCGGCGACCAAGGCCGACCACCTGCACCAGACCAGCCACGACCGGCTCGACGCCCTGCTGCGCCTCCTCGTCTCCCGCGCCATGCGGCGCACCGAGGCGGCGGGCGCCCGCGTCGGCACCGTGGCGCTGGCCTCGGTGCGCGCGACCCGCGAGACCACGATTCACGACGGCGACGAGACCCTGCGCGCGGTGTCGGGGACGCCCGAGGCGGGCGAGGTCGTGGGCGACGAGACCTTCGATGGGACGAGCGAGGCGGCCGTCTTCCCCGGTACGCTGCCGGCCAAGCCGGAGGCGGTCCTGGACGGTGCGGTCGAGCCGGGCTCCCTGCGGTTCCCGCGCTTCCGGCCGTCCCTCATGAAGCCGGACGCGCTCGGCCGCCCCGGTCACCTGCCGCAGATCCGCCTCGACCGGGCGATGCAGTTCCTGATCGGCGACAGGCTCGCCTGATGCCCCGGACGTTCCCGCGAGGATGATCCCGTGACCGCGACCCAGCGCCCGCGCGCCTTCCGCATTCCCTCGGCCGACCCGGCAACCGCCGCCGAGGGCGTCGCCCCGAGCCCGGTGACGCCGACCGGCGTGCGGATCGTCGAAGATCCCTTCGAGATCGTCGAGGCTGCGGACGGCGCCATCGTGCCGGTCCCGCGCAAGCGCGGTGCGCCCTGGGGTGCGCTACTGCTCTCGGCGGCCGGCGGCCTGGTCTCGCTCGGGATCGGCCTGTCGGTCGAGCGCATGATCGCCGACCTGTTCCAGGCGGCGCCCTGGCTCGGCGGCCTCGCCCTGGCGCTCCTGGCTCTCGCCGGCCTCGCCCTGCTGGCGATCGTCGCGCGCGAACTGCGCGGCCTGTGGCGCGAGCGCCGGATCGAGCGCCTGCGGGAGGGGGCGATCGACGCGCTTCGCGCCCGCGATCACACCGCGGCGCAGGGGGTGGTGCGGGATCTCTCCGCCTTCTACGCCGACCGGACGGCACTCGCCGCCGGCCGGCAGCGCCTGGAGGCCGCCGCCGACGCGATCCTCGACGTCGACGACCGCATCGGGCTCGCCGAGCACGAACTGCTCGCGCCCCTCGACCGGCAGGCGCGGAACGCCATCGCGACCGCCGCCAAGCAGGTCTCGGGCGTCACGGCGCTGAGCCCGCGGGCGATCGTCGATGTCGCCTTCGTGGTCTACTCGGCCGTGCGGCTGCTGCGCCGGATCGCGGCGATCTACGGCGGGCGCCCGGGCGTCCTCGGGTTCCTGCGCTTGGCGCGCGCGGCGTTCGCCCACCTCACCGTGACCGGCGGCATGGCGGTGGGCGAGAGCATGATGCAGCAGGTGCTCGGCCTCGGCCTCGCCGCCCGCGTTTCGGCCAAGCTCGGCGAGGGCGTGCTGAACGGGCTGATGACCGCCCGCTTCGGGCTCGCCGCGCTCGCCGTGTGCCGGCCCCTGCCGTTCACCCGCGAGGCGCCGCCCCGCCTCTCGGACGTGGCGGGCGAACTCCTGCGCGCCGCCGAACCGGACCCGAAGTGAGGTTTTCGTTCGAAGGGCGCACCTTCGATGGGCCCCGCCCGACGGTCAGGACTGCGCCCGCTTCTGCACCGCCTCGACGTTGCGGCGGTTGGCGATGCGCGTGAACATGTTGCCGGTGTAGTCGGCGGCCTTCGGCTTCTCCACCGCCGTCAGTTGCGCCTCGAACGCCTCGATGCGCTTGAGGAGCGCGGTATCGCCGAAGATCGAGCTGTTGAAGGAGGTGTGGGCGCGCTCCCCCAGCGCCGTCTGCACCGCGTCGAGTCGGGCCAGAAGCTCTTTTCGCGTCACGTCGATCTCCCGCGGGCCGGATCGCCCGTGATCCGGGCTTCATCCAGCGCGGGCTTCGGTAAACGGGTGCTTAACGCGCGGGCGCAATCGGTCGGCGGCGTGCGCCGTCAGAGGTCCTTCATGAACCCGGCAAGCCGCATCAGTCCCTCCGGCCAGGGTCCGTGCCCGCTCGCGACGTTGAGGTGGCCGGATTCGCCGGCATCGACGAACGCCGCGCCCCAGGCGTGGGAAAAGTCCTCCGCGCGGGCGTAGGCGCAGTGGGGATCGGTGCGGCTCGCGACGAGCAGGGCGGGGAAGGGCAGGGGCACGCGCGGCAGCGGCGCGAAGGCTCGTACGCTCTCGGGAAGGTTCGAGGCTTCCTCGACATCGGGCAGCGCGACGAACAGCGCGCCGCGCACCCGGCCCTCGGGGAAGTCCGGCACCGCCTCGACGCAGGCGACCACGCCGAGGCTGTGCGCGATCAGGATCACCGGCCGGGCCGATGCGGACACGGCCTCGCACACCCGCGCGCGCCACGCGGCGGGTTCCGGCGCGTGCCAATCGTCCTGCTCGACGACGCGGGCCGTCGCGAGGCGATCGGCCCAGCGGGTCTGCCAGTGACCCTCCCCCGAGCCGCCCAGGCCCGGAACGATCAGGATGTCGCAATCGGCGGTCTTCATCGGCGCGTGCCTGGAGCGGTTGCGAGCGAAGTGCGCGCGGTTGGCGTAAAGGAACCGCGACCACACGACGACTTGGAGCAAGGGTGGTGAGCACGAGCGAACCAAACTTGCTCTAAGCGCTCATCGCGCGGCGGTCGAGGCTGCCGCGTTCCGTCCCCGTCGGCAGCAACCTGTCCGCGATCTGTCTGGCGATGCCGGCCGAGGCGAGGTTCTTTGCCTTCGCCTCGATCTCGAAATCGGCCCAGGCGAGGTGGCGGGCGACGAGGTCGTTGACCGCCCGGTTCCACATCATGTCGGAATGGGCCGCCAAGTCCCGCCCGGAATGGCCCGCCGCGCGCAGGGCCGCGAAGTCGGGCGGCGCGTCGGGATCGTGGTCGGGCAGGAGCGCCTCGCGCGACACACTCACGTGCGCGACCGGCCGCACGCCGCGCCACGACGCCTGAATCCGCGCGATGCGGGGATCGTCCGGCTCGATGTACCGGCCACCGCTCTCGACCCAGTGGTGGTGCAGATCGAGGACGATCGGCACGCGGTCGGCCAGTGGCAGCACCGCGTCGAGGCCGAAGGCGTTCTCGTCGTTCTCGACGGTGACGAGGTCGCGCGCCACGCGGCTCACGCGTGCGAGGTTCTCCCGGTAACCCGCGACGCCCGGGTCCCGCGCGCCGACGTGGATGTTGATATGGGCGCCGTGCGGGTGCCAGCCGGTGCCGTAGCCCATCAGCTCCATCAGCCGGCCGTGATAGTCGAGTTCGGAGATGGCGTTCTCGAGGGCTGCCGGGTTGCGGCTCGCCAGGATGCAGAACGGGCCCGGATGCAGGCTGAGCCGCACCCCTTGCGAGCGTGCCAAGTCACCCGAGTCGGCAAGGCCCCGTTCGATCTCCCGCGACAGGTCGGGATCGGCGTAGACCGCCCGCGCCACCGGATGGGTGAAGCCCGGGAAGACGTCGCTCGCCATGCGCAGCAGCCGCTCCAGCGGCGGCCGGGCGCCGACCCAGGCGATCTGGCGACCGAGCGCGGCGAGGTTGTGCCGGACGATCCCGGCCAGCTTGTCGTGCCGGGCGACCGGCGCGAGCCCCTTCAGGTGCGCCATGGTCGTGGTGGTGAGGTTCATCGCCAGGGCCGCCTCGCGCGCGGCCTTCAGGGTGGCGTGCGTGCCGGGTGGATCGTCGGGGATGAACTTGCAGCAGAAGCCGAGGCGGGGCGTTTCGCGATCCATGTCACGACAACGTCGCGCCGCCGGATTCGCCGCAGGAGTTCGGCACATCTGCCGTGGGAGCGTGCCGCCGGCAACGCACAGGGCGGGTACCCTGTGGATGCCGCTCCGGGAGGCTGAGGATTACGCGACCGGTC
>NZ_CAXTBY010000114.1:0-12345 GCF_964242245.1 uncultured Methylobacterium sp.
AGCCGCGTCAGCAGGTCCTCGGTCATCAGGCGGCGCATCTCGGCGGTGGCCCGCGCGGCCTGGGCGCGGTAGCGGCGCAGTTCGTGGCCGGAGACCTCGTCGTGCTCGCGCCGGACCCAGGCGTAGCCGTGGGCCGCGGGCTGGTCGGCCCGGCCGGAGGCGTCGCGGCCCAGCGGGTTATCGATGCGCCACTGGGCGCAGGCCTCGGCGAGATCCCGCTCGGCTGCGCGCCCGTGGGAGCGCGCGCGCTCCGCGGCCTCCTGCGCTAGCGTCCGCTCCGCCGATGCCAGCGCCGCGATCCCCCGCGCGTCGAGGCCGGCCAGATCGGTCCGGATCGCGGCGACGGGCCCTGCCGCGAAGACCTCGCCGCGCACGCTCCGGATGCGCTGCGCCTCGCCGCCCGCGAGGCGGTGCAGGGCACCGCGGCGGCCGGCCAGCGCGGCGCGGGCCGCCTCGCGGGCCGCTGCGAGCCGCGCCCGTGACCCGGCCTCGGCGGCGAGCAGGGCGTCGCGCTTCGGCTCCAGCACCTCGGACAGCTCGCGCAGGTAGGCGATGCGCTCGGCGGTGAGCGCCCTGATCGCCTCGGCGAGGTCCGCGGTGTCGCGGCCCTCGAGCGCCGCGCGCTCGGTGGCCAGGGTCCGGCGGCGGCCCTCCAGGCCGTCGACCTCGGCGCGCAGGGCGTCGACGTCCTCGATCCCGCGGGCGATCCGGGCCCGGATGGCGGCGGCCGTGCGCGCGGCCTCGCGCAGGACCACAGCCTCGCCGCGCAGGCGCTTGGCCTTCGTCACCGCCGCGTCGTGGCTGCGCAGGCTCTGGGGCGTGGGCCCGCGCTGGCCTCGCGTCATCAGCAGGTCGACGGAGCGCGTCACCGCGTAGGCCATGCCCGCGGTGGTGCGTCCGCTCGGGGCGACCGCGCGGCTCATCCGCGCCAGTTCGGCGTCGTTGCGGGCGAGGTCGTAGCCGCCGAGCCGCACGCCGAGGAAGGCGGCGGCGTGCGGGTCCGCGGTCTCGATCACCGTGAGCGGGCCGTCGTCGAAGCGGCGGGCGCGCTGCCCGGCGGTGTCGGTGGTCTTCACGAGGATGCAGCGGTGGAACCGGTCGCGGTTGCCCTGGAGCACGCCGAGCGCCTCCTCCAGCCTGTCCGGCGCGACGACGAGCGCCTCGCGCGCCCGGCCGAGCAGGCCCTCCAGCGCCGGGCCCCAGGCCGGATCGGTGATCTCGGCAAGTTCGCAGACCGGTACCGCGTCGATGCCGCGCCGCGCCAGTTCCCCTCGGAAGGTGACGGTGTCGGAGGAGAGCCGTGCGGCCTGCCCCGGACCGAGCGCGGGGGCATGGCGCTCGGCTGCGATCTCCTGGGTGCGGGCGCGCAGGGCGGCATCCTCGGCGGCCCGCTCCAGCGCCTCGTCGAACGCGGGCAGGCGCAGCAGGCCCTCCACGAGGGCGGGGAGGGCGCCGTCGGCCCGCAGGGTCTCATCCGGCGGGGCCTCGCGGCGCAGCCCCGAGCGGGCGCAGGCGTCGGCGAGCCGCGCGGCCTGCGGCGCGACTTGGCGCAGGACGGGGGCGACGGCCTGGAGCCTGCCCATCTGCCCGATGAGCGCGACGAGATCGGAGACGCGGAGGGCGAGGTCGCGGCGGTCGCGCTCCAGCATCGACAGGCCCAGCGTCGAGGCCGCGAGCCGCCCGTCCGCGGCGCCGCCTGCGACCAGTGCCTTCTTCTCGGCGATCTCCGCATCGATGTCGCGCACGAAGCCGCGGCTCGTCGCGACGCTCTCGCGGGCGATGCGCAGGGCCTCGGCCCCGTCCCTCAGGCGCGCCTGGACCGCGAGGAGTTCGTGGCTGCGGCGGCGCAGCTCCGCGGTGGCCGCGCGCGCCTCGTGGACGGTCGCGGCCAGCACCGCGTCGGCCCAGGCCTCGTAGCGGACGACGAGGCGTTCGAGGCGGGCGAGCTTGGCCTCCAGCGCCTCGATCGTCGCCAGCACCTCCCGCCACGTCTCCACCGACTGACGGATTCGGGCCACGTCGAGGGGCTCTGCGTCGAGCACGAAGCTGCGCACGAAGGCGCTCGCATCGAAGATCGGCCGGAACGCGACGGCGTTCGAGAAGGTGCGCAGGAAGTGGCGCGGGTCGGGCGCGGGGGCACCCTCGCGCAGCGTCGCCAGGACCTCGGCGGTGAAGCGCTCGCCGGAGGCGCGGAACTCCTCGAAGCCGTCGGCGCGCGCGCGCAGGTCCCCGGCGATCTCGGCCCAGGGCGCGGTGTGGCTGCCCGCGGCGCCTGTGCGGCGGTAGTCACTGATCTCGAAGCGGTGGCCGGTGGCGATGAACCGGGAGAGCACCTCTTCCCGCGGGTCGGTCGCCCGCGCGGCGAGCGCCAGCCCGAAGGAGACGACGCGGCCGGTCCGCGCGTTCTCGAACACCAGGGCCAGGACCGTCTCGCAGGCCTCCCGCGTCGGCCGCCCGCCCTCGGCCGGGTCGGTGATCCAGCCGAGGCAGTAGTCGCGCACGGTCCGGGCGCTGCGGCCGGAGGCGGAGGCGTTGAGCGCCAGCCGGCTCGCGTTGTTGCCGGCGAGCACGGTGCCGACCGCGTCGAAGATCGTCGACTTGCCTGCCCCCGTCGGCCCGACCAGCGCCGCTGCGCCGCGGATGCGGATCTGCTCGCGCCGGACGAGGTACCAGTTCGAGAGGGCGATGTCGGTGAGGCGGTACACGTGCCTGGCTCGGCCTAGGCAGGTTTCGGAAAAGTGCCCCGTGGTTTTCCGAAACCTGCGGCAAAACAAGGATCTAAGCGGACGCACCGTTGGCCCGCCAACGCAAGTCTGCTTGACCGCTCCGGCGGAGGGGCGGCCCCGTGTTGGCGGGACTTCGCCGGCGATGCAAGCGCGGGCCGGTCAATCGGCAGCGCCGCCCGCCTCCGACCACGCACGCAGCCGTTCGAGCCACGCGTCGGAGGCCAGGACCAGGATGCCCGGCAGGATCGCGAGCGGCGTCACGCGCTCGGTGCGGTCGCGCTCCCCCAGCCGCAGGGCGCCGCGGCGGGCGAGCAGGCGCAGGATCTCGATGAGCCGCGCCTCCTCCGGCGGATCGCTGCGGGCGGCCGTGCGGACGCGCTCGGCGAGGTCGTCGGTGGTGCACGCGACGATGCCGTCGGTCGAGACGCGGTGGTCGTGCAAGCCCTCCTCGTAGGCGAGGCGCAGGGCCAGCAGCACCAGGGTCTCGTCCTTGCGCAGGCGCTCGGCGGCGATGTCGTGGCGCGGTCCGTCCGCGGGCAGCGTCAGAAAGACCATCTGGTCTCGGTGCGACAGGCCGATCTCGTAGCCGAGGCAGGCGAAGTAGTCGGTGAAGAACGGCGCGTAGTGCCGGGCCAGCTCGTAGGTGCGGCCGATGCCGGGGGTGTCGGCGTAGATCACCTGCGCCCTCAGCAGCACGGCGAGCGCTCGGGTGAGTTCCTCCGCGTCGGGGGCGCGGCTCCCGTGAGGCGGCGGCTCGTCGCCGTCGACGATGGCGCGGAACGGCTCAAGCACGGCGCTCGGCGCTCCGCCGCCGGATCACGAAGTCCGGGCAGTCGAGCCAGCCGTTGGCGAGGCGCGCGCCGGTCCGCGCGACGGCGTAGTGTCCGGCAAGCTCGCCCTCGAACAGCACGTCGATCTCGCGCAGGCGCTGGAACACGACGAAGGCGTCGACGTCCGCGACCGCGATCTCGGAGCCGCGCAGCGTTCCGTCCGGGCCGAGGTGGCGGTCGATGAAGGCCGCCATCGTCTCCGGCGTCACCGTGGTCCGGCGGCGGAAGGCGTCCTTCTCCGAGATGAGCGCCTCGATCTCGGGGTCGCGGGCGGCGTCGGGCAGCGGCGCGACCGCGATCGGCGCCCTGCGGCCGCGGGGCGTCGACAGGTGCGCCGCGCCAAGCGGCGGGCGCAGGAGCGAGATCGCCGGCGCCACGTCCGGCGCGGCCCTCGCGACACCGACCGCGCGCAGGGCGGCGGCGGCGCGCTCGATCCCGCCCGAATCCGGGCGGTCGCCGTAGCGGATCGCGGCCGCGATCCGCCGCTCCATCCGCGCGACCACCGCGTCGACGGCGTCGAGGTGCCGGTCGAGGCCCTCGAAGATCGCGAGGATGCCGGCGAGGTCGGCCCGCACCGCGCGCTCGGCGGCCGCGAGGTCGGCGGCCCGGCCTTCGCGCAGGGTGGCCTCGGCGAGCGCCCGGATCAGCAGCGCGTCCCGCAGCGCGAGGCCGGCCTCGCGCACGATCGCGGAGCGGAAGCGGAAGGGATTGAAGCGGGTGTGCAGCGTCCGGTAGTCGCTGATCAGGTGGCGCGCGACGAAATCCTCGAAGTACAGGCGGTAGGCGGCCCGCAGGTCCCGCTCGTGCAGGATGCGCTCCTCGATCTTGCGCATCGCGCCGGCAAGCCCTCGCACGTGGCCGAGGAAGGCGTGGGCCGCGCGCGCCGCGTTGCCGAGCGCCTCCGAGCGTTCGCCGGGATTGGCGATCGCGCTCTCCAGGCTGCCGAGCACGTCGAGGATCGCTGCGCCGTAGGAGCGCGTCTGCCCGCGCTCCATCCGCGACAGCTCCTCCAGCAGGAGCCGGGCCTCGGGGTCGAAATCGACTACCGGCACGTAGCGCTCCCGGCGCTCGGTAAGCCAGCCCGCCTCGGTGAGGCGCCGGTACAGCGCCGAGCGGCGCTCGACCGGATCGGTCGGCACCGGCTCGTCGTCGGACTGCGCGGAAAGTGCCCAGTCCGCGGAGAAGTCGCCGATCGCGGTCAGCAGGTCGGCCTTGCGGACCGGGTCCGGGCTCGCGCCCATGACCCGGCGGTGCAGGTGCAGCAGGAGCGCCGCGTTGAAGCCCCGGCTCGGGGAGGCCAGCGGCCGGAACAGGTCGTCGGGAAGCTGCGCGAACAGCATTCTTTCGGGACTCCCGCGTTCACGCAGCCGAGTCGGTTGGCGGGATCGTTTACTTCGCGCCGAGGAGTTCGACGTCGAAGATCAGCGTCGCGCCGGGCGGGATGACGCCGCCGGCGCCGCGGGCGCCGTAGCCGAGGTCGGCCGGGATCACCAGGGTGCGCTTGCCGCCGGTCTTCATGGTGGCGACGCCGAGGTCCCAGCCCTGGATCACCTGTCCGGCACCCAGCGTGAAGGTGAAGGGCTGGTTGCGGTCCCGCGAGGAGTCGAACTTCTTGCCCTTCTTACCGGCCTCGTCGAGCCAGCCGGTGTACTGCACCGTGACCTTCTGGCCGGCCTTGGGCTCAGGCCCGGTGCCGACGACCTCGTCCTGGTACTTCAGCCCGGAGGGCAGGGTGGTGTAGTCGGCGTTGGCGGCAGCGGTCATGGCGATCAGCACGGCTCCGGCGATGGGGAGAGACAAGCGAGGCATCGTTCCTCCGTCGGGCGAGCCTCTGGCGGGCCGCCCGTCGCGGGCCTCTTAACAGGCCGGCCGGGGTCGAGGCCATCCGGGACGTCATCAAACGGCTCGAACGGCGCATCGACGACATGATGTCCTCTGTGGGGGAGAAGATGCGCCAGACGCGCGAGGCGATGCTGCAAGCCTTCCTGGACGGTCGCCCGCGGCGACGGTGACCCTCGTCGGCGTCGATCATCAAACCTCAAGGCGCCCTCGACTTCAGCCGGCTGCGCCTTCGTTTCTGGGGAGCGCTACGGGAACACCCGGTGGGACTTATGGCTCGCAAGCCTGCCGTTCGGCGCCGTTTGCCGCGGAAACTCCTCGCACGGCCTTGCGCGCCCAGAGGCGGAAAGCTAAGACGCGCAAGCCCCTTGGGGCGTCGGAGCGTGGCGCAGCCCGGTTAGCGCACTAGTCTGGGGGACTAGGGGTCGGAGGTTCGAATCCTCTCGCTCCGACCATTTTGCCCCTCTGTTTCGGAAGGGTTTTTGCGACTTCCCATCACGATGATCCGGGCGACCGATTTTGCCCGTGGGTTCATCTGGGTCGCGAAAAATACCTCAATGATTTCTTCCCGACAGGCTGACCTTGGCCTGAAGGCGCTCGTTGGCGCGTGCCTCGTCTCGCGGTGGGGACCCGGCGGGAGGAGCGTTTCGTGCGTGAGCTTCGGACCATGCTGGTGGCTGCTGCGGTCTCGTCCAGGACCACGGGCGCGTCGGCCTTCGAACCACGTCGCGCGGGCGGCCTTGTCCTCCCGATCCTGCGCGCTCGCGCGGCCGGTGTTTCGTTTCGTGTGCGGCTGGGGCTTCGTCTACGGGTTCACAGCCCGGCAGGACGGTCAGGACGCTGCTCGGCGTGGACAGTCGGAATCTCGGCTATCCGGTCGGCAACCAGCGCGCGGCCGCGTCGGCGCTGTCATCCGGTCGCGTGTTGAAGGCGATCGGCGTGCCCGGCGCGCCCTCGTGCACCGCGTTGACGATCGCCTCGAACGCCGTGAGACCCTTCGTGGCGAGCCGAACGCCGCCCCCGATCACGATGCAGTCGTAAGCTGCGGCCTCCAACTTGCGCGCCACTGTCGGGGCGGCGGTCTCGTCCGGCTTAACGGAACAGAATTCCGCTTCCCATCCCCGGTCGCGCATCTGCTCCAGCCCAAGCTCGATGCCGGCCGCGATCGTCTCGGCGTTCAGTCCAGGAGGCAGGGCGGGGTCGGAGAAGTCCACCGCATCCGGTGCGTAGCCGATCAGCAGAACCCGCGTCATGTTCACCCCTATGCTGCCGTGCGAGGGTATGGCGTCGCGTGAGGTGCGAGCAAGCCGTCCGGCAGGTGGCTCGTTGCCATCCGCTCACCGATGAGATGGACGACCTCCCTCGCAGCCCGTGATCGGATCGAGCGGCGGGGCTGACCGACGGACCGTCCGGCGCATCGAGCCTGTATCGTCGATCGCGTTCCGGACCGCCGACCGAGCGCACGGCTCGCTGCACCGGGAGCCACACCGATTGACGCCCGCATGGAACGCCGGTCCGGATGGGCGGCCTTTCCGGACTGCGCGACCCTTTCGCCGGCGAAGGTGCCATCGACCCGTGCGGCCCTACCTCAGCATCTCGCCATGAGGATGCATCCGTGCCCGGCACCACCGTCGATCTCACCCGCTTGCTGATCGTCTACTACTCGCGCAGTGGTACCGTCGAAGCGCTCGCCTCCGCTGCGGCCGAGGCGGCCCGAGAGGCGGGCGCCGCCGTGCGTATCCGACGACCGCGCGAGGTCGCGGATGCGGCGTCCATGGCCAAGGTCGAAGGCTGGGCCGAGAGCGCCGCCCGGCAGAACGTGCTCTACGACGCCCCCACGCACGACGACGTCGAGTGGGCCGACGCGATCCTGTTCGGCACCCCCTGCTACTTCGGGGCGATGGCGACGGAGCTGAAGAACTTCCTCGATCAGCTCGGTCCGCAGTGGAAGCGCGGGGCATTGGCCGGAAAGGTCGGGGGTGCCTTCGCGACCGCTTCCTGGCCGCACGGCGGCACCGAGGTGGTCACGCTCTCGCTCTACGCTCCGATGGCGCATCTGGGCATGGTGATCCTGCCGACCGGCTACACCGACGCGGCGATGCTGGAAGCGGGGTCACCCTACGGTGCGTCCGCCATCGTCGGTGCGGAAAACCGCGATCCGAGGCCCGAGGACTTCGAGGCGGCCCGTCATCAAGGGCGGCGCATGGTGGCGATTGCCCGTGCGCTCGTGGCGGCAGGCGAGATGCCCAGCCGGAAGCGCGCGGATGGCTGAGGCTGGCGCGCGTGGTTCAGTGGGCGCCTGACCGGCGACCAAGCCGATGCCGAAGACTCCACAGGAAGCGACCAGCGGCCAAGCGAACCTGTATCGAACAGGGGCGCGGTCGAAGCACCATGTCGGTTCCCGATCGGCCCGGCTGGCTGGTATCAGCCGATCCGATCGAGAGGATCAGTGAAGTTTAGCGGTGTCGGCCATGACGTGAGGCATGGAGAGCGGGCACGGATCAGGCGGTGCTGAAGCCGCGTCAAGTCGAAGGGCGGACGGCACAGGGGGAGACTTCTGGCGTAAGCCGGCACGGGTCCGGTTTCGAGCACCGCCCTACGTCCGGAAAGCGCGTCATGCCGATCCGCCGTAGGGTCTTCAGCCTGCGCGGTCACCGGACGGCCTATCGGCACGCGCGAGGCGGGCTCCTGACGTGCGGTGCGGGGCACGGGCCCGAATCGGTGGGATCGTCCTCGCCCGATAGGGCACAGGGCGGTGATCGGCATCGCTCTTGCCGCCCTGCTCGGCACCCGACCGTTCCGGTTCGCCCGCCAGGCTGCGATGTCCGCTCCCCTGACGCCGATCCTCGACCACATGGTCGTCAACGTCCTCGATCGGCTGGACGCGGCGGCGAACCAGTACCGGCGGCCGGGCTTCCACCTCACGGAGCGAGGCCACCACACCCTCGGCTCGCCGCGCGCCCGGCGGCCGGTGCGCGCCAAGGTTCAGATGATCTTCCAGGACCCCTACGGCTCGCTGAACCCGCGCCACAGCGTCGGTAAGATCGTCGGCCAGCCGCTCGCGGTGGCCGGCCTCCCGAAGCGCGAGATCCGCGCGCGTGTGTGCCCCGCCTCATGGCGCAGCTCGGCCTCGCCCCCGATGCCGGGCGGCGCTTCCCGCACGAGTTCTCCGGCGGCCAGCGCCAGCGCATCGGGATCGCCCGACCTACCGCGTCACCGCCGTGATGGCGGTCCCGACCATGTTCGCGCACGTCATCAAGGAGACCGACCTGCTCGGGACGCTCGACCTCTCCGCGCTCAAGCGCATCGGCCTCGGGTCCGCGTTGATCACGAGGAGCCTGCTCGACCGCATCCAGGCGGTCTTCCCGGGCGCCACGATCGGCCTCGGCTACGGCACGACGGAGGCGGGACCGGCCGTTCCGAGCCTATCCCGACGGCATCCCGACCCCGCCGCTCGCGCTCGGCTATCCCGTGCGGGGGGCGACGTCCGCCTCGTGGACGGACCGAGCGCGCACGAGGGCGTTCTCCTCATGCGCAACCCGTCGCTCATGTCGGACTACCACAACCTGCCGCAGCAGACGGCGAAGGCCCTGCGCGAGGGCTGGTACGACAGCGGCGACATCATGCGCCGCGACGCGAACGGGTTCCACTACTTCGGCGGGCGCGCCGGCGACATGTTCGTCTGCTCGGGCGAGAACATCTATCCGAGCGAGGTCGAGACGATGCTTGAGAAGCACCCTTCCGTGCAGCAGGCGGCCGTGGTGCCGCTGCCCGACGAGGAGCGCGGGCAGGTCCCGGTGGCCTTCGTGGTGTACCACGCCTCCGAGATGATCGAGGCGGACCAGATCCGGCGGTTCGCCCTCGCCAACGGTCCAGCCTACCAGCATCCGCGCCGGATCGCCTTCCTGCAGGAGCTGCTCTGGGCAGGCACCAACAAGGTCGATCGCCGGGCGCTGATCGCGCGTGCCCGGGAACTCGAATCCGCCCAGCGATGGGCGCGCTGAGGTGCGCCTCGCCGGGAAGGTTGCCCTCGTCACGGGGGCCAGCCGCGGGATCGGCCGCGCCATCGCGATCCGGCTGACCGCGTCCGGCGCCGTGGTCGCCGTCCATTACGGCAGCGGCCGGGTGGAAGCCGAGGCGACGACCCACGCCGTCGAGGCCGCGGGTGGAAGCGCCGTGCTGGTGCAGGCGGATCTCGCCGCGCCCGGAGCCGGGGCCCGGCTCGCGGCGGACCTCGGACGGGCGCTGTCGGACCGCTTCGGCTCGCCCGCCCTCGACATCCTACGCGGCCCCCCGCCATACGAGGCGACCTGCCGAGCCTGGACAGACGATCCAAGCCGCTTCAGATACGATCCGACCCATTTCACCTCGGGACTTAACACTAAGATTGTATATTTAACTTTCGGTGTCATTCGTATCCTAATTCAAGCATCAGTTTTCCATGTTTCGCATTAAATAATTTAAGATCATCGTCGGAAAACTCCGAGATATTGTTCTGATTGTTCCCGGAACGAAAGAATTTATCGTGGATCGATTGAAGCTTTTTGAAATCTTTTGTGAAGAAATTCTTTGGTCTTATACCTATAAAATCCCCTATCGACTCGATAACAGATGCTTGATTGCTAGAAACGAGGTCCTCGTAGCGGACTAGAAGTGTTTGTCTTCTAGTTGCCGGCTGCCACGTATTGTAGTGGTCGGACCATGATCCGAACATAATATTTCCAGAGATTATATCGGAAAGCGGAATGTCTGCACCGGCAAAATTTTTCATGTAATGTCTATATGATACTATAGAAGCAGCCCCATGGCGGACGATATAAATTGCTGGATGATCGTCTGCCGGATAATCGTGGGTTTTCGAAAATCTATTATCTACATCATTTTCTCGGTCTCTGCCTCTACCTAATAAATTTAGCAGTCCAGCGTCGCCGTTCTCTTCATAGTATGCCGATCCAGTTACTATACCGAAGCAATCATAGAATATTGACCGCAAGAAAGTGTTGCCGCTTCTAGGATAAGATGCGAGCCATAGCTTTTCGAAGTTCATCCCGAAACTGCTCATGAAGTCAATTCGTGTGGGTTGCGCTGCAGCCCGTCAGGGCTAAACCATCGGCTATTAAGACACCGCCATAGGATGTTGTCCAGCCGCCCACAGGCAAGCTTGAACGCAGGATCGGCGCGCAGGTGGTCGAGGTCGTCGGCATCCTCGTAACCGCAGGCGATGGCCAGGATGCGCGCCAGAAGGATCTCGGGAAGCGGATGCACGATCCGGCTCGGATCGCGCCGGTCCGGGATCACCGCAGCGAGCTTCTCGGCGATCCGCATCCGCCGAGCAGCCTGAGCGAGCAGCAGGACACCGCCGTCCGAGGTCAGGCGTCCGCCATCGAAGGCAGCTGTGAGCTTCTTGCCTCGGACGGATGGAAACGGGAACGGGACACACGTAGGATCGGACATGGCGGGCGTGGCGGGCTCGATCAGGTGAATAAGGTTGGTGTCAGCACCCAATCCCTAAGCCCTATCAATGCTTTATGCTACGCTCGCCACCACAGATCCACTGCCCTCGTGAATAAGACGGGCTAGTACTACAGCCGGGTTTTGTGCGTTGTCGTGGCGGAGGTGAGCCATGATGCGGGTAACGGGAGCGGACGCGGCACAGTGGGCGCAGGGCTTTGATGGGGTGCTGGAGCGGATCGGGGGCCGGTTCGGACGGGCCGAGCCGCGTCGGCGGGCCGAGGCCTACCTGCGCGGCCTCCTGGCGCCGGTCGAGCGCAAGAACGGCTGGCAACTGGCGGAAGCGGCGGGCGATCCCACGCCCGATGGGGTCCAGGAGTTTCTGAGCCGGGTGCGCTGGGACGCGGACGCCGTGCGCGACGATCTGCAAGTGTATGTCGCCGAGCATCTGGGCGATCCGAACGCGGTGCTGGTGCTCGACGAGACCGGCTTCCTGAAGAAGGGCACGAAGTCGGCGGGCGTGCAGCGGCAGTACACCGGCACGGCCGGGCGGATCGAGAACGCACAGGTCGGGGTGTTCCTGGGCTAGGCCGGATGCCATGGCCACGCGCTGATCGACCGGGCGCTCTACCGGCCCAAGTCCTGGACGGACGACCGCGTGCGCTGCCGGGCCGCGCCTGTGCCCGACGACGTGACCTTCGCGACCAAGCCGGCGCTGGGCCTTGCCATGCTGGAGCGGGCGCGTGTGGCGGGATTGCCGTTTGCCTGGATCGCGGGCGACAGCGTCTACGGGAGCGACAGCGCCATCCGCCGCTGGGCGGAAGATCACCGGATCGGCTACGTGCTGACCGTCACGTCGGGCCAGCGGCTGGCCCTGCGCCCGGTCGCGGTGTGGTTTGCCGACCCAGTCGATGCGCGGCCCGCGGACGCGCCGCCCATCTGGCAGCGCCTGAGCGCGGGCGAGGGCGCCAAGGGGCCGCGCCTGTACGACTGGGCCTGCGTCCCCTATCGCGGGGCCGTGCGCGGCCTCCACTGTGCGCTTCTGGTCCGTCGCTCGCTGGCCGATCCGGACGAGATGACCTTCTACCTCACCCACGCACCGATCGGCACGCCGCTCTCCGACCTCGTGCGGATCGCTGGCCAGCGCTGGACGATCGAGAGCAACTTCGAGCAGGCCAAAGGCGAAGTCGGGCTCGACCAGTACGAGGTGCGCTCCTTCATCGGCTGGCACCGGCACGTCACCCTGGCGATGCTCGCCCACGCCTACCTTGCCGCCCTGCGCCGGGCGGCTATCGGGGGGCGTGGTCACGGCCGACCTCGCCGCGGATCTGCTGCCGCTGACCGTGCCCGAGATCCGTCACCTGCTGGCTGCTCTCGTCAGCCTGCCTCCGCCCGACACCACCGCGGTTCTGCGCTGGTCCGTCTGGCGACGACGCCATCAGCAGCGGGCCAGACGCGCCCATTGGCGACGGCGGACCCGAACGGCAAAACGACCAACG
>NZ_CAXTBY010000115.1:0-2517 GCF_964242245.1 uncultured Methylobacterium sp.
TCGCGGGCCAGCACCTGCCAGACCGCGTCCCAGGTGCCGACGTCCGACCACGGGAAGGAGACCGGCAGCACGCCCGCGCGGTGCGTCCGCTCCATCACAGCGTAGTCGATCGAGATCTTCGGGGCCTTGGCGAAGGCGGCCGCGTCCAGGCGCAGGAAGTCGAGGTCGGCGCTGGCCGCCTCGATGGCGTCGCGGGCGGCCGCGAGCACCACGGGCGCGTGCGCCTCCAGCTCGGCCAGCATCAGGTCGGCGCGGAACAGGAAGTACCCCGAGTTCCACAGGGCGCCCTCCGCGATCAGCGCTTGCGCGCCCGCCGCGTCCGGCTTCTCGACGAAGCGCTCCACCGCGTAGGCGCCCGGCGCCTCGGGCAGGGACCGCCCGCGGCGGATGTAGCCGTAATCGGTGGCCGGCCGCGTCGGCTCGACGCCCAGCGTCATCGTGTAGCCCGCCCGCGCCCCGCGGCCGGCGGCCTGGACGGCGGCACTGAAGGCCTCGGTGTCGCCGATGACGTGGTCGGCGGCCATGATCAGCACCACCGTCTCGGGATCGCGCCGGGCCGCGTGCAGCGCCGCGACCGCCACGGCGGCGGCCGAGTCCCGCCCCTCCGGCTCCAGGATGATGTCGCCGGACATCCCCGCCTGCGCGAGCTGCTCGGCGACGATGAAGCGGGCCTCGCTCGACGCGATCACGGCCGGGCGCGCGAACACCGCCGGATCGGCCACCCGCTTGGCGGTCGCCTGGAACGTTGATTCGCGCATGTCGACCAGCCGCGCGAACTGCTTGGGCATGCTCTCGCGCGAGGCCGGCCACAGCCGCGTGCCCGAGCCGCCGCACAAAATGACCGGCAGGATGTTCTGGGAACGCTCGGTCGTCATCGTCGCCTCCAAAGTGCTCGTCCTCATCATCGTGGCCGACGCCCGTCGCCCGGTCCTCGCCTCGATCCTGCCGCGGACGCGGTCTGCCCGCTTCAGGCGCAGCCACGCTTCCAAGCGTACCCCGCAGGCTTGGCAGCGTGAGGGCGAATGCAAGGCGCGGGCCCGCTATGCCACGTGCGTGGTCCTCAGCGGAAGCACGCGGTCGCGACGTGTGCCGGAATTGGACCTGAGAGACAATGTTGCAGGGCGCAGCGGCAACGCGCTCTGAGAGGCCAAGGGGGTGTCGATCGGTCCGGCCCGAGGACCCGTTCCGAGGAATACGCCGCGTCACAGCCGCGCCGGTCGCCCTGCTGCCGAATGCGCAGAATCGTGGCCGGCCCGGTGGATGCCAGCTCCGATCGGATCAGGCCGGCACGATCCGACCGTCACGCCCCGCCCGGTGTCCGTTCGATCAGGCCGCCGTCTCCAGCCCCGGAAGGGCGGCGAGCGTCTACCCGATGCCGGCTCGGCGCAGTTGATCGTGAGATTCGGGCCGATGCCGTCGCGGCCGCGACGGCATCGGCCCGGCCGAAGGTGCCGTGCAGTTCTGTCCGGAGCGCGGTCCCGCCGATTTCGACGATACCGGACCGGCGGAACCGCTACATCGGCGGGGTGAGGCCGTCCTTGCCGACAGCGACCCGGCGGGCGCCCACCGTCGCGCCGTCGCGCGCCGCCGTGATGAAGGCCTTGGCGCCGGGCTGCAGCACGGACCTGTCCGCCGGCTCGAAGGTGACCACCGGCGCCTGCGGCGGCACCAGTACCGTCTGCGAGCCGTCCGGGTAGGTCACGGTGAGCCTCCGCTCGCCACCCGCGCCGGCGCTGCTCGCCACGGTGCCGTTGGTCATCGCGCTCCTGACCCGCGGGGCCGGGGCCTCGGCCTTCACGGTGCCGTTGGTCATCGCGCTCTTCACCTTGGCGCCGCCGGCTGTCGTGTCCGGGATCATGTCCCAGCCGTAATGCCCCTCGCCGGTGCCGCGCATCGCCTCGGGGAACAGCAACACCTCCAGCGCGACGGGCGGCTCGCCCTTGGTGGCGGTGCCGATGAAGGTGCCGTCCTTGACGTCGTCGAGGCTCGCCTTGACCACCGAGACGAACCGGGTGTCCTCGGCGATCGTGATCGTCTCCTGCACCCCGTCGATCGTCTTGAAGGTGATCGAGCCGGGCTGCACAGCCTCGATCGTCCCGCGCAGGCGCTCCACCTGCGGGGCGGCCTGGGCGGCGACGGTGAGCGTCAGGAGGCTGGCGAGCGTGACGGCCGGGATGCGTGTCATGGGATCTCCGTTGGGTTGTGGCGGACGGGGACTTAGGGCGCGCTCGCACCATGTGACCCGCTGGTCCCTGAAACGTGGTCGCCGGTCGCACCCCGCTTCCGCGAGCCGTTCGGTGCGTGGGCTGCGGCCTTCCGCCCCGAAGCCGGGGCTTGCCGCGAAACCTTTCCGGTCGATCTCGTGTTCGACGAACGGGCATTGCCCTCAACGCGCACCCGGGCAGGCATGCAGATCCACCTCGACGCGGTCGGCGGCATGGCCGGCGACATGTTCGCCGCCGCCCTCCTCGACGCCTTCCCCGAGCACGCCCCCGGCGTGGAGGCGAGCGTGCGCGC
>NZ_CAXTBY010000115.1:2617-12057 GCF_964242245.1 uncultured Methylobacterium sp.
TTCGCACCACGACCATCCGCACGGCGACCACGGGCACCGGCCCTGGTCCGAGATCCGTCAAACCCTCGATCAGGCCGATCTCGAACCAACGGTCCGGACCCACGCGCTCGCGATCTTCGGGCACCTCGCCGAGGCCGAGGCGCGGGTGCACGGCATCCCGGTCGAGCGGGTCGCGTTCCACGAGGTCGGCGCCTGGGACTCGATCGCCGACATCGCCGCCGCCGCCCACCTGATCGCCGCGCTCCATGCAACCCGCTGGACCGTCGGCGCCCTGCCGCTGGGCTCCGGGATGGTGCGCACGCAGCACGGCCTGCTGCCGGTGCCGGCGCCGGCCACCGCCCTCCTGCTGGAGGGCTTCTCCACCCGCGACGACGGCGTGCCCGGCGAGCGGGTGACGCCGACGGGCGCCGCGATCCTGCGTCACCTCTGCGGCGGCGCGCCGGAGCCGCGGACGGGGCCGCGGGTGCTCGCGCGCTCCGGCGTCGGCTTCGGCACGAAACGCTTGGCCGGCCTCAGCAACTGCGTGCGGGTGCTGGCCTTTGAGGCGGCGGACGACCCCCGGCCGGATCACCGCACGATCGCGGTGATCGAGTTCGAGGTGGACGACCAGTCGGGCGAGGACCTCGCCATGGGCCTCGACCGCCTGCGCGGGCGGCCCGACGTGCTCGACGTCGTGCAGGCGCCGGTCTTCGGCAAGAAGGGGCGGATGATGGCCCATGTCCGCGTGCTCGCCCAGGCCGAAGCCCTCGATGCGGTCGCGGACGCGTGCTTCCGCGAGACCACCACGATCGGCCTGCGCCACGGCCTCGTCGCGGGACGCGCCCTGCCCCGCCGGGCCGCCACCGTGGCGGTCGCGGATCGATCGGTGCGGGTGAAGCTCGCCGAGCGGCCGGGCGGCATCACGGCGAAGGCCGAGGCCGACGACGCGCTGGCGCACGCCGACCACGCCGCGCGGGCGGCCCTGCGGCGCGAGGCCGAGCGCCGCGCCCTCGCCGCGGAGACGGGATGTTGAGCGCGCCGCACGCCCGGCTCGAAGCCGTCATCGCCGACGCCGGGCCGCTCGCAGTGGCGGTCAGCGGCGGCGTCGACAGCCTGACGCTGGCCGCGCTCGCCCACCGCGTGCTCGGGCCGGACGCCCTGATGGTGCACGCCGCCTCCGCCGCGGTGCCCGCGGAGGCGACGGCGCGCGTCCGCGCGGAGGCCGAGCGCGGGAGCTGGCGCCTGCGGGTGATCGAGGCCGGCGAGTTCGCCGATCCGGTCTACCGGGCCAACCCCGTGAACCGCTGCTTCTTCTGCAAGACCAACCTCTACGGCGCGATTGCCCGCGTCACCGACCGGCAGATGGTGTCGGGCGCGAACCTCGACGACCTCGGCGAGTATCGCCCCGGGCTCGATGCCGCCCGCGAACACGGCGTGCGCCACCCCTACGTCGAGGCCGGCCTCGACAAGGCGGCGGTCCGCGCGCTCAGTCGCGCCCTCGGCCTCGGCGCGGTGGCCGACCTGCCCGCCGCGCCCTGCCTGTCGAGCCGGGTCGAGACCGGCATCCGCATCGAGCCGGAGACGCTGGCCTTCATCCACGCCGTCGAGCGCCGCGTCGGGTCCCTGCTGGGATCGTTCGGTGATCCCCGGCGCGCCGTGCGCTGCCGGGTGCGCGCCGCCGGAATCGTGGTCGAGCTCGATCCCGCGAGCCTCGACGCCCTTGACGGTGCCGCCCGCACGGATCTCGAGGGTTGGATCGCGATGCGCGCACCGGAGGGACTGGGCGACGGCGTCGTCCGCTTCGAGCCCTACCGGACGGGCAGCGCCTTCCTCGTCGGCCGGGAGGTTCGGGCATGACGATAAGCGCCGATGCCCGCGGGATCGTGCGGACAGCGGCGCGGCCCCCTCTCCCATGGGGAAAGGGGCGTGCCGTATCCGGACAGGTCTCCTCCCTCACCCTGTCCTTCTCCCGCTCGGGAGAGGGGCCCCGCGCCTTGGCCGGCCGTCGACAGATCGGGAACTGCACGAAACGCCGGACCCTGATTGAGGAGGAAGGGCCAGCCGGACAGAACCGGCCCGTCATCCTGTCACGTCTTTCCGGAGCTTACAGCTCCGGCTTTAAGCCGCCGTTTCCCGGAGGCTGCGCCCGATGAGCATCGAGGACGAATTCACCCTCGACTTCGCGCGGCCCGAGCGGATCGGGCTGGAGGAGGCGGTGTTCTGCGCCGGCAAGTCGCCCGCGCAGATCGACGCGATCCTCGACGTGGCCGCATCGCGCGAAGCGCGCTTCCTCCTGACCCGCCTCGATCCCGACCGGCACGCGGCGCTGAGCCACGGCCACCGGCGGGCCCTCGACTACTGCCCGACCTCGTGCACCGCCTTCTTCGGCGCGCCGCGCCCCGTCGCGGGTCCGGCCCGCGTCGCCATCGTCGCGGCCGGCACCTCCGACGTGTCCGTGGCGCGGGAGGCCGAGCGGACGCTGCGCTACCAGGGCCGGGCCTCGACGCTCGTCGCCGATGTCGGCGTCGCCGGCCTGTGGCGGCTGACCCGGCGGCTGGAGGAGATCGCCGCGCACCCGGTCCTGATCGTCGTCGCCGGCATGGATGCGGCGCTGCCGAGCGTGCTCGGCGGCCTCGTCGCGGGCGCCGTCATCGGCGTTCCGACCTCGGTCGGGTACGGCGTCGCGCAGGGCGGACGCGCAGCCCTCGACGCGATGCTGGCGAGTTGCGCGCCCGGCCTCACGGTCGTCAACATCGACAACGGCTACGGCGCGGCCTGCGCCGCGCTGCGCCTCCTCCACGCCGCGGACCGCCTCCGGGACGCTGGCTGAAATCACTTCTCCCGCCCCGCCCGGGGCTTTCGCGGGTTCGACGCGGGCCCGCCAACCGATGAGGCCAGAACGCATGGAACGCCGCAGCTTCCTCCAGAGCGCCGTCGTCGGCGCGGGCCTCGCCGCCGCCGGCGGTGCCACCGCGGCCGTGAACCCGGCCGCCCTCCCCGGCATCCGGCCGGACGACCCGGCCGACCTGCCCTTCGTCACCGACCCGGGCGAGCGGCGCGGCGAGATGCTGTACCGCTCCTTCGGGCGGCATGCCGAGAAGATCTCGGCGGTCGGCATGGGCGGGTTCCACCTCGGCAAGAGCGCGCTTACCAACGCCGACGCGGCGCGCCTCGTCCACGAAGGCGTCGATCGCGGCATCACCTTCATGGACAATTGCTGGGACTACAACGACGGCCGATCGGAGCTGCGCATGGGCGCCGCGCTCAGTGAGGGCGGCTACCGCGACAAGGTGTTCCTGATGTCCAAGATGGACGGGCGCACCAAGGCGGAGGCGGCCAAGCAGATCGACGAATCGCTCAAGCGCCTGCGTACCGACCGGATCGACCTCGTGCAGCACCACGAGATCCTGCGCTACGACGACCCCGACCGGGTGTTCGCGGAAGGGGGCGCGATGGAGGCGTTCGTCGAGGCGAAGAAGGCGGGCAAGCTCCGCTACATCGGCTTCACCGGCCACAAGGACCCGCGCATCCACCTCCAGATGCTGGAGGTCGCCCATGAGCGCGGCTTCCAGTTCGATTCCTGCCAGATGCCGCTCAACGTCATGGACGCGCATTTCCGCAGCTTCGCCCATCTCGTCCTGCCCTACCTCGTGCAGAACGGCATCGCCGTGCTGGGCATGAAGACCTTCGGCGACGGGGTGATCCTGAAGAGCGACGCACCGATCAAGCCGATCGAGTACCTGCACTTCAGCCTGAACCTGCCGGCCTCCGTGGTCATCACCGGCATCGAGAGCCAGCGCGACCTCGACCAAGCGTTCGAGGCGGTGAAAACCTTCAAGCCGATGGACAAGGCGGCGGTGGCCGAACTTCTCGGGCGCAGCCGCCCCTACGCGCTCGAAGGAAAGTACGAGCTGTTCAAGACCAGCGCGACCTTCGACGGCACCGCCAAGAACGCGGCGTGGCTCGGTGAGGACGTGCCCGGCGTCAAGACGCTCGCGCCGACGATGGAGTGATCTTTTCCGTAGCCCCGCCGGAGGATTCGTCCGATGATCCGGCCGACCGGAGCGTCTCCGGTGATCCAAGGATCACGGGAGACGCTCCGCCCCTCGTGTGGTCGCATGTCCCTCACGCGCGCCGGCAACCACCGCGCTTGAACATGCTCTCGCCTTCAGGATACGCCATGACGCGCCTCGTCCGCACCGTTCTTCCCGCCCTGTCCGCCGCGCTCCTGCTCCTGCCCCGGGCAGCGCTCGCTCATCCCGGCCACGGCGAGGCTGCCGGCCTCGCCCACGGCTTCCTGCACCCGCTCGGCGGCGCCGACCACGTGCTGGCCATGGTCGCGGTCGGCCTGCTCGCGGCGCTTCGCGGCGGACGGGCGCTGTGGGCGCTGCCCGCGGCGTTCCTCGCGCTCATGGCGGCGGGCGCCGGCCTCGGGATGGCGGGCATCGCCCTGCCGTTCGCCGAGACTGGCATCAGTCTCTCGATCGTGGCCTTCGGCCTCGCGGCAGGGTTCGGCCTCGGCCTGCCGGTGGCCGTGCTCGCTGCCCTCGTCGGCGCCTTCGCGGTCTTCCACGGCGACGCGCACGGCGCCGAGATGCCCGAGTCCGCCTCCGGCCTCGTCTACGGGCTCGGCTTCCTCGCCGGCACCGCCCTGCTCCACGCGGCCGGCCTCGGCCTCGGCCTGATCGCCGTCCGCGCGAGCCGGACCCGGTCCGCGCCCGTCCTGGGCGGGACCGTGGCCGCATCGGGCCTCGCGATCCTGGCGCTCGGCCTCTGAGTAAATCCACCGGCAGGGCATGACCTGCCGGGCTTGGATGCTTCCAATCCTCGGCTCTCGTTCTGCGAATGCCCGCAGCTAGGCTCTAAACACCTTGGCATCGCACAGTTTGGAACGGTTATCATTTGGGCGTGTGACGAACGGGCCACTTTCAATTTCGGCCGGCAGGCGTATGCGGTGGTTCCCATGCGCGCGATCCTCCTCACCCTTCCGCTCCTCGTCGGCCCGACCGCGACGGGTCTCGCCAAGGAGATCCCGATCGGCCCGCACGTGACTCAGAACGGCCTGGAGGTCGCGGCCGTCTACCTCCAGCCGATCGAGATGGACCCGCCCGACATGATGCGGGTCGCAGCGCAGTCCGACCTGCACCTCGAAGCCGACATCAAGGCGGCCAAGGACAACCGCAACGGGTTTGCCGAGGGCGATTGGGTGCCGGCGTTGACGGTGGCCTTCGAGGTGGTCAAGCTCGACGGCGACAAGCCGACCGAGCAGAAGGCGTCGGGCGGCCTGATGCCGATGGTCGCCAACGACGGCCCGCATTACGGCGACAACGTCAAGCTGTTCGGGCCGGGCCGCTACCGCCTGAAGCTGACGGTGGCCCCCCCCGGCGCGCACGCACATTTCGGCCGCCACGTCGACAAGGAGACCGGCGTGGCCGAGTGGTTCAAGCCCTTCGACGTGATCCAGGACTTCACCTTCGCCGGGATCGGCAAGAAGGGCGCGTACTGAAATTCCGATGGGAATGCCGAGCCTGCCCCCGATGACCCGCCACCTGACCCTTGCCTGCCTGATCGTGCTCGCCAGCGCAGCCGGCTCCGCGCGCGCCGACGACATGCCGGTGATCAAGGTCGAGATGCGCGACGGCGTGATCCTGCCCAGGATCATCGAGGTGCCCGCCAAGGTGCGCTTCAAGCTCGAGATCACCAACACCGGCACCTCGCCGGTGGAGTTCGAGAGCACCGAGCTGAAGCGCGAGAAGGCCCTCGCGGCCGGTTCCACCTCGGGCATCGTGTTCCGCACCCTCGATCCCGGAAGCTACGACGTCTTCGACGACTTCCATCCGGAGGCGAAGGCGACGCTGGTGGCCAAGTAGCCCATGGCCGCCGCGACCCTCATCCCGGATCGGCAGGCTTGGCGGGAAACCTGGATCGACGCGCGCCTCGCCGGGCTCGGCGACGGGCTGCGTCGGCACGGCGGCCTGCTCCGCGCCGTGCAGTGGTCCGTCGTCGGGATCTACCTCGTCCTCGTCGCCGTCCCCGCCTTCCTGCCGCTGCCCGGCCGCGGCGCCCACCTTTGGTCCAACCTGACGCTGGCCGCGCAGTTCGCGTTCTGGGGCATCTGGTGGCCCTTCGTCCTCGTCAGCATGGTGGTCGCGGGTCGCGCGTGGTGCGGCGTGCTGTGCCCCGAGGGCGCACTCACCGAGCTCGCGAGCCGGTGGAGCCTCGGCCGCGCCGTGCCGCGCTGGATCACCTGGAGCGGCTGGCCGTTCCTGGCGTTCGCCGGCACCACGGTCTACGGGCAGATGGTCAGCGTCTACGGCTACCCGAAGCCGGTGCTCGTCGTGCTCGGCGGCTCGACGGTGGCGGCCATCGCCGTCGGATTCGTCTACGGCCGCAACAAGCGGGTCTGGTGCCGCTACCTCTGCCCGGTCAACGGCGTGTTCGCGGTGCTCGCCAAGCTCGCGCCTGTGAGCTTCCAGGTCGACGGCGCCGCCTGGAGCGCATCCCCGAAGCCCACCCGCGCCGACGGCTTCACCTGCGCGCCGCTGGTGGCGGTGAAGACGATGCGGGGCGCGGGCGCCTGCCATATGTGCGGGCGCTGCAGCGGCTACCGCGGCGCGGTGCGGCTGGCTCGCCGCTCGCCCAACCACGAGATCGTCCACGTGGCGGGCGCCGAGCCGTCGCCGGACCAGACCGTCCTGATCCTGTTCGGGATGATGGGGCTGGCGGTGGGCGCGTTCCAGTGGTCGGCGAGCCCCTGGACTGTCGACGCCAAGCAGTGGCTCGCCACGGGGCTGATCGAGCGCGGCATCACGTGGCCCCTCGAAACCTCGGCACCGTGGTTCGTGCTGACGAACTACCCCGAGCACAACGACGTGCTCACCCTCCTCGACGGTGCCGTGCTGCTCGCCTACATCGCCGGTGCCTGCCTCGCGATCGGGCTGGCGCTGACCGTGCTGGTCGGGCTCGCGACCCGCGCCCTCGGCCCGTGGTCGACGGTCCGCTTCCATCACCTGACGCAGACCCTCATCCCGATCGCGGGCTGCGGCGTCTTCCTCGGGCTCTCGGCGCTCACCGTCACGTTCCTGCGCGGCGACGGCATCCTCATCCCGCACGTGCAGGACATCCGGGCGGCGCTGCTCGCCGGCGCGAGCCTGTGGAGCCTGTGGCTCGCGTGGCGGGTCGCGGGCCTGTCCGCCGCCGGCCCCCGGCGGATCGCTGCAACCGCCTGCATCGGCCTCGCGGCGGGGCTGGCGGTCGCCAACTGGGCCCTGCTGTTCTGGATCTGGTAGCGCCCGCCGGCATACGCCACGTCGCCCCTCAAGGACATCCCGTCATGATCGGAGCCTTCGTCATCGCCTTCCGCGAGGTCATCGAGGCGGGCCTCATCATCTCGATCGTGCTGGCTGCCACCCGCGGCATTCCCGGCCGCGGCCGCTGGGTCGCCCTCGGCATCGTCGGGGGGCTCGCCGGCGCGGCCCTCGCCGCTGCGTTCGCGGAGCGGATCTCGGACGCGTTCGAGGGCGCGGGACAGGACCTCCTCAACGCCGCCGTGTTGATCGTCGCCGTGCTGATGCTGGTCTGGCACAACACCTGGATGAGCGCCCACGGGCGTGCGTTGGCCAGCGAGTTGCGGGCGGCGGGCGAGGCCGTGCGCTCCGGGCAACGTGCGGCCGTGGCGCTCGCCCTCGTCGTCGGTGCGGCGATCCTGCGCGAGGGGGCGGAACTCGTCCTGTTCCTGTACGGGCTCGTCGCCTCGGGCACGTCGGGCGCCGACCTGCAGGTGGGGGCGCTCGCCGGCGTGGCCGTGGGGGTGCTCCTGTCGGGGGTGAGCTACTTCGGTCTCGCCGCGATCCCGAGCCGCCACGTGTTCTCGGTGACGAGCGGGCTGATCGTCTTCCTCGCGGCGGGCCTCGCGGCGCAGGCCGCGCAATTTCTTTCGAATGCCGGCGTCGCCACCGGCTTCGATCAAGTCCTGTGGAACACCTCCGGGCTGATTCCCGAGAACGGCTGGGCTGGCCGGGTGCTGCACGCTCTGGTCGGCTACACCGACCGGCCGACGGCGCTGCAGGGGATCATCTACGTCGCCACCGTCCTCGTGATGATTGGCCTCATGCAATGGACCTCAGCCGGCAAGCGCCGGGCGGTCCGTACCGCCAACGCGTCGCGCGCGTGAGAAGCACGAGGATCAATCACGATCGATCCTCGTGCCAGACCGGACGCCGCTTAGTAGGGCGTGCCGTAGTAGGGCCGCCGGACCGGCCGGTACCCGCCCCGCGCCGGCCGCGCGTAGCCGTCGCCGTAGGCGCCAATGTACGGATCGAGGCGCGGATCGCGGTAATTGCCGTTGTTCACCCCGGCGGAGCGGTCGTTGCCGCTCAGCGCCGCGTAGGGCGATAGCCCGCTGCCGCTGTCCCCGTTGCCGCCGCCGCGGGCCAGAGCCGCCCCGGACGAACCGAGGATGAGCGCCGCCGCGAATGCCGCCCGGATCGTGGTTCCCGTCATGATCGTCTCCCGTCATCGCGCCGACGGCGCATTTCGGTACGAACGGACGCGCACGGTCCGATGTTCCGCGTCACGCCTCCGCCCGGATTGTCCGGGGTGACGCAGTCTGCGATCTCGGATATGCATACGGCCGCCGATCGGCAGGGCCTGTAGCTCAATGGTCAGAGCCGACCGCTCATAACGGTCCGTCCAAACCATCGATCCCCTGGGCGAAACTAACGTTTTTTCCGCTAGGGCACGAGAAACGTCACGGAAAACCTGCTGTTTCGCATGCTGTTCGCCCCCACCTCGCATCCTCGGACGGCGGCATCCATGGCTTCGACATCGTCCTGCCCTGGACCCGACGACGTCGCATCATCCTGAAGGCTATCTAAGAGAACGTGCCAAGTCTGTCCGGCCTCCACTCAGGGGGTCACCGAAGCCTCGGTTGGTCAGGGCAGATTATCCGCGCCGGGGAGCCTCCCATACCGTCGACGCGCCGGCCACCCGTAGACGCCTTCGACGTCGAAGGCCTGCGCGGCCCAAATCACAACCGCACCGTACGCAGCCTAAGCGCATTCCCGATCACGCTGACGGACGAGAGCGACATCGCAGCCGCCGCGATGATGGGCGACAGCAGCAGGCCGAAACTCGGATAGAGCACCCCGGCCGCGATGGGGATGCCGGCGGCATTGTAGGCGAAGGCGAAGAACAGGTTCTGCCGGATGTTGCCCATGACGGCGCGCGATAGCCGGCAGGCGCGGACGATGCCCGTCAGGTCCCCCTTGAGCAGCGTGATGCCGGCGCTCTCGATGGCGACATCCGTGCCGGTCCCCATGGCGATGCCGACGTCCGCCGAGGCCAGCGCGGGCGCGTCGTTGACCCCGTCCCCCGCCATGGCGACGACCTGGCCCGCTGCTTTGTGGCGCTCGACCACCGCGGCCTTCCGGTCGGGCAGCACGTCGGCCTCGACCTCGTCG
>NZ_CAXTBY010000116.1:0-12054 GCF_964242245.1 uncultured Methylobacterium sp.
TCTTAGCCAACCTTGCAATGGCTCGCCTCGAAGCGATTCGCTTGTCGGCGGCAGTTCTCAACGAGGAAGTGGCGTGCCTGCGCTCAGGCGAGGGCTGGCATATGGAGGTCGTCGACAGCGAGAGCCAGCTGCTGTTCCGCGTCGACTTCAAGCTGACTTCGCCAGAGCTTGCCGCGGCGGCTGAATGAATTCGGAAACCGGGGCCTCGGTCCTTGGTGCCTCTGCCCTATGAGGCCTGACTGATCGGGAGGCCAATCGGCCTGAGCGCTGCCCCGTCACCCCGGTCGAGGTTTCGCGTGCGACGCGGGCGCTGTGCGATCCGGCGGCTGGCAAGCAATGCCGTTGGGCGCCGGCCACGATGCCCGACATCGCCCGGCCGATGCCGGCCGCACTGCTGTTCGTGCCCTCGGTCGGCGGTATCAGCCACCACTGGGCGGAGGATACCGGCGAGGCCGACCTCGGCGTCCGCGTCCTGGGCGAGGCGGCCGCGACCATCCTCGCAGGATGATGCGCGCACGGTCGGAGCGAGGACGCTCAGATCTCGTTCAGTCGCGCTCCCTCAGACACGCTCCACCGCCAAGCTCACGGCAGAGATTGCCATGGTATCAGCTTGGCCGTGATGGAACTTATCCACCCGTCGGCGCGCGGGGGTCGATGAAGGCCGGGTGAATGCTTCTTTCAGAAGCGATTAAACCTGTCGCCGCTAGCAGGCTCGCACACGGCGACGAACCGCGCGTCCATGGGGCACCGCACGGGCCCACGGGCCTCCGACGCCCGGCACACGCCCGGTCGAGATGCGTCGACCCTTCTTCCGAGGACGGCCGATGGGCCAGGACATCGACGACGCAACCGCGGCCCGCCCGCGAACCGATCCAACGCCGTCGGGCGGACGCGGCGGCGGACCGACGCGCTGCCTCGCGGCACGGGCGCGCCGCCGGATCGGCCTGAGCCTGCGGGTTCCCTTCGCGGGCCTCCTCGCGCAACCGATCCCCGAACGGTTCGCGGCCTTGATCGCGGACTTCGCCGCGCGCTCCGGACAGGAGTCTTCGCGGTGATGCACGCGCCAGCACCCGTGGGAACGCCGGCCGGTGCCGACCCCGAGATGCGCGACCTCCTGCTCGGGGCGATCCCGGCGCTCAGGGCCTTCGCCTTCTCGCTCACCTACGATCTCGACCGCACCGACGACCTCGTCCAGGATACGCTGATGCGGGCCTGGACCAAGGCCGAGAGCTTCCGGCGCGGCACCAACCTCACCGCGTGGCTGTTCACCATCCTGCGCAACCTGTTCTACTCCGAGCAGCGCAAGCGCAAGCGCGAGGTGGAGGATGCCGACGGCGTGCATGCCGGGCGGCTCGCCAGCCTGCCCGAGCAGGAGGTGCGCGTGGAGATGCAGGCGTTCCAGGCCGCCCTGAACCTGCTGCCCGCTGCGCAGCGGGAGGCGCTGGTGCTCGTCGGTGCCCAGAACTTCACCTACGAGGAGGCCGCCGCGATCTGCGGCGTCGCCGTCGGCACGGTCAAGAGCCGCGTCAGCCGGGCGCGCGGGCGCCTGATCGAGGCGCTCGGCATGGACGGCGCGGCCGACATCGGCACGGACGCCCGCACGCGCGCCGCCCTCGACCAGTCCTGACCTCGACCGGTCCTGACCAAGCATCGCGACCCGGGATCGCGCGCCCCGCGGCATGCCGTTCGGCGTCGCGGCGCGTTCGCGCGAAGATCGTCCGATCGCGTGGCCTCACCGAGGAGATCGCGGACGACCGATCCGGAGCCGCATCGTCGTCCGCGCTCAAGTTGCTAAAGTTGCGTTCAGGTTTTGCCCCAAATTCCGGCTGCGGGGTTTCGCATTGCAACGAAGGATTCACGGTTCCTCAAGGGGCGTCGTCGTAAAGTCACCGAGGAGGTCGGTGATGACGTGGAAGGTCGGCGGCGGGATTGCCGTCCTGCTCATGCTAAGCGCGGTTGCCGGGTCGGCCGAGACCGGTCCGCCGGCGCAACGCGCCGCGTGGCGCGAGGCTTACCGCCCACCCACCGAAATCCCGTTCCCCGACGGAAATCCCTACACCCCGGCCAAGGCGGACCTCGGCCGCAGGCTGTTCTTCGACCCGATCCTCTCCGACGATCGCACCCGGTCCTGCGCCACGTGCCACGTGCCCGATCTCGCCTGGGCGGACGGGCGCCCGAAGGCGGCAAGCCGCGACCAGTCCGAGACGGACCTGCACACGCCGAGCCTGCTCAACGTCGCGTGGCAGGAAGGACGGCTGGGCTGGGACGGCAAGTTCCGCGACCTGGAATCCGTCGCGTTCGCGCCCATCACGGCGCCGGGCAACATGGGCCTGTCGGTGGAGGCCGCCGTGTCCCGCCTCTCGGCGGATGCGGCCTACGCGGAGGCCTTCGCGCTGGCTTTTTCCGGCGCGCCCGTCACCCGGGCGCGGATCGAGGCGGCGCTGGCCACCTTCCAGCGGCTCATCGTGTCCGGCACGAGCCCGTTCGACCGCTGGATCGCGGGCGACGAAGCGGCGATCAACGCTGGCGCCAAGCGCGGCTTCGACCTGTTCAACGGGCGCGCGAACTGCGCGGCCTGCCACGGCGGCTGGGCGTTCAGCGACGGCTCGTTCCACGACGTCGGCACGGCCACCGGCACGGATCTCGGCCGCGGACAGTTCATGCCGAACTCGCAGGCCCTGCAATACGCCTTCAAGACGCCGGGCCTGCGCGAGGTCGCCGGGCGCGGGGCCTACATGCACGACGGCTCCGTGCCGACCCTCGATGCGGTGATCGATCTCTACGATCGCGGCGGCATCGCGCGGCCGAGCCGCTCCCCCGAGATCCGACCCCTCGCCCTGAAGCCGGGCGAGCGCGCCGATCTGCTGGCGTTCCTGCGCACCCTCACGAGCGAGGCCGCGAACGGGCCGGCGCCCGCGGAACGGGTGGCGGCGACGCCGACCCCCTGAGGGCGACCGGGGTCGGTTACCGGAAAAGCGGCAGTCCCGAACCGAGCAGGACGAGTCCCGCCACGAGCAGCAGGCCTGCGCAGGATTCGAGCGCCTGCGCGCGCAGGCCCGCGCGGGGTGCGAAGCCCGCTAGGGCGACGCCGAGACCGAGGGTGGCGAGGCTCGTCAAGCCGATCATCCGAGACATCCCTTCGTCCGCAGCGCGGCCCGAGGCGACCGGCCGCTGCGCGCCATCATGCGGACGAATGCTGGGCGAAGCGTTTCGGGAAGCCCGATCCTCGGGAGGAAGGCCGGCCCGGGACGGCACGTCCGATCGGAAATCCCGACCCATGCTGAACGGTGTCTTGATGGACGCAGGGGGCCGTCCTGCCCGGAACTCACAGCGTTAACCTTCTCGACACAGAGGTTAACGAAACCTTCGCCAACCGCGTCGACTTGGTTGTAAATCGTGGGGCAACGGAAGTCTTGCTGCTTAGTTCCGAGGGTTCGATGTTGGCTTTTAGGCTGAAGTGCTCATCCCCGCTTCTCGCCGCCGCCCTGGCGCTGCCCGCGGCGCTCATCGCCCCGGGCGAGGCCAGCGCCCACGTCAAGTGGTTCTGCGCCTTCGACGTCGCCGGCCAGCCCCGCGGCCTCGAGCAGGTGCTGTGCATGGACTTCGAGTGGCTGGTGGGCCTCGCCGTCGTGTGCCTGATGTTCGGGTGCCTCGCCGAGGGCACGCCGCTCGGCACCGCCCTGCTCAACGCCCTCGACCGGGTCACCGCGCGGCTGCGCACCGACACCGAGTTGCTGGTGCGGGCCACCCTCGGGTTCTTCCTGGTCTCGCTGTTCACCCTGGGCGGCATCATCCTCACCCCCGAGCTCAAGACCGACGCCGCCTGGATCCCGTGGTTCCAACTCGCCATCGCGGCGTGCCTGATCTGGCGCCGGACGATGCCGCTGGCCGGTGCCGGGATCGTGGTCCTGTTCGGCTTCGCCACCTGGACCTACGGCGCCTTCCATCTGGCCGACTATCCCGTCTTCCTCGGGATCGCCGCCTACCTGATCCTAACCGGTCTCGGCCGCACGCTCTACGGCGTCCGTCCGCTGGACGTGGTCCGCGCCGCCGCCGCCGTCACCCTGATGTGGGCCTCGGTCGAGAAGTGGGCCTACCCCGAGTGGACCGCGCCGCTGCTCGCCGCCAAGCCGGGGATGACCTTCGGCGCTTCGCCCGAGCTGTTCATGCGGGCCGCCGGCGTGATCGAGTTCACCCTCGCCTTCGCCCTGATCTGGACGCCGCTGGTGCGCCGCACCAGTGCGATCATCCTCGCCGCGATCTTCGTCTCCGCGGTGTTCGAGTTCGGCAAGGTCGACGCGATCGGGCACTCCGGCATCATCGTCGTGCTGATCGCCATCGCCGCCGACGAGGCCCGGGTCGCCGCGACCCGCCGCGACGTGGCCCTGGCGCCGGCCTATTACGGAGTGGCGCTCGCCGGCTTCCTCGCCCTGTACTATGTCGGCCACGCCGCGATGTACGGCGCGCTGTTCGCCGCCCCCATGATCTGAGCCGGCGGAGGCGCGGCCTCGCGGGCGGCCCCCAACCTCGGGCGCCGCGCGTTCGCGTCGAGACGCGTCGGTCCGGAGAGTCAACTCAGCGTGCGAATGGCCAGGACGCTTCGGTTGCTGCTCGCCTGCGGGCTTACCCTTCTCGTCATCGGGTTCGGCCTCCTGGTGGCGCGGGGCGAGGAGCCCGGCGGCATCGAGGAGGCCTGGATGCTCCTGGGACCGCCGGACCTCGGCCCGGTCGATGTCGCCACCCTCGATCGCAGTCCCGCGGACGCGCTCGCCTGTCCGCCGGACCATTGCCGCGCCGGCGCGGATTTCGTCGTACCGGTGCTGCCGGTCCCGGGCGAACGGCTCCGGGCGATCGTCGCCGCGGTGGCGACCGGGGAGCCGCGCACCGAACTCGTGTTCCAGGACCGCTGGGCGGAGGAGGACCGCTACGTCGCGCGTTCGGCGCTCCTGCGCCTGCCCGACACCGTCGTGGTCGCGATCATCGGTGCCGGCGAGGGTCGGGCGACGCTCGCGCTCTACGGCCGTCCGCAGGTCGCGGCGATGGATCTCGGCGGCAACCGGGCGCGGCTGGCCCGCTGGCTCGCGCGGATCGAGGCTCTGGCGCGGGCCGAGGCCGGACGCTGAGGCGGCGCCCGGCCACGCCGGGTCGGACCCCGACGCATCGGGACAGGATCGCGGGACAGGTCAGCCGGGCGCGGGGACCGGCACCAGCAGGCGGGCCGGCGCCAGCCGGCGGGCGCGGTGCACCTGCTGCACGGCGATCGGCCGGTAGAGCTGCTTGGTCGCGCGGACCACGTGGAGGCCGGCGAACGGCAGGGAGAGCCCGGTGCCGAAGCGCTCCCAGGCACTCGCCGTCCGAAGCGTCAGGCGCGAGCGGAGCGGGGGCATGTAGAGGGTCTCGGCCCAGTCCTCCGGCGAGAACAGGGTGTCGCGCATCAGCCGGCCGAGCTGCGAGCGGCTGTAGGGCTGGCCGTGGCCGAAGGGCGTCGCCTCGCGGCGCGCCCACACGCCCCGTCGGTTGGGCACCACCAGGATCATCCGCCCGCCCGGCGTCAGCGTCCGCCACACCTCCTGCAGCAACTCGCTGGGACTCTCGACAGCTTCGAGCGCGTGGACGAGGATCACCCGATCGATCGCGGCCTCCGGCAGCGGCATCATCGTCGGGTCGGCGAGGGCAGAGCAGGAGCACCCGGTGCCCGGCCAGTTCACCACCCCCTGCGTTGCCGGCATGAAGGCCAGCGTCCGCTCCGCGATGCAGTGCACCGGCCCGAGATAGGGCACCGCGTAGCCGAGCCCGAGGACGCGAAGCCCCGAGACCGAACCGAGGAAGCCGTGGATCGCGCGGGCGACGATCCGGTGCGTCGTGACGCCCAGCGGCGTGGCGTAGAAGGCCCGCAGGTCGGTGACGTCGAGGCGCATGGGCGTGGGGGCGGCGGCGTTCGGGAGGGGGCCAGCATCGAGGGCCGATCCCGCCTCAATGGCGCCCGTCGCCGCCCGCGGCAAGCGGCCGGGGCCGCTCCGGCGGTGGACGGGCCGGTGGAACCCGCCGGTTCCGGCCCCTGTTCCATGCTGAACCTGAAGCCGCCGGACGCGTCGGCGCAGGCGTGGAGAGGCGTTCATGGCCGGCCAAACCCCCGAGATCCGCACCTTCCTGTGCCGCAGCGACAACATCGGCGTCCTGATCCGCGATCCCGCGACCGGCGCCTGCGCGGCGATCGACGTGCCGGAGGCGGCGCCCGTGCTGCGCGTCCTCGCCGAGACCGGCTGGCGGCTCACCGACATCCTCGTCACGCACCGGCACGGCGACCACGTCGAGGGCATCCCCGAGGTCAAGCGCGCGACGGGCGCCCGCGTCACCGCGCCCGCGAAGGCCGGGGCCGCGGTGCCCGAGGTCGACGCCGCCGTGTCCGAGGGCGACACCGTGCGGGTGGGCGACCTCGCCGCGCAGGTCTGGGAGACGCCGGGCCACTGCGCCGACCACGTCACCTACTGGTTCCGCGAGGCCGGCATCGTGTTTTCCGGCGACACCCTGTTCACGCTCGGCTGCGGCCGGGTGATGGAGAGCCCGCCGGAGACCCTGTGGCGCTCGCTGGAGCGCTTCCTGCCCCTGCCCGACGCGACGCAGGTGTTCAGCGGGCACGATTACGTGCTGGCCAACGCCCGCTTCGCCGCGGCCGCCGATCCCACCAACGAAAATGTGAAGCGGCGCGCGGCGGAGGCCGACCGGGCCAAGTCGGAGGGGCGGTTCCTGGTTCCGTCGACCATGGGCGAGGAGCGGGCGACCAATCCCTTCCTGCGCAGCGGCGCGCCGAGCCTCGCGCAAGCGGTCGGCCTCTCCGAAGCCGTTGACCCGGCATCAGTTTTTGTTGCACTGCGGGATTGGAAGAACCGCTTCTGACGCACGGATTTTCAAGGAAAATTTGTTGCCTTCTCAAACGGAAGTGAACATACGGACCTATGGCGGGCCCTGATCGGCCCGTTCGGCAGGCTCCCGGAGGGAGGCTCGACATCAACGGAAGCGCGGTCACGCTTCACTCGGTCAGATGGGGGTCCGTCTCGCCTTACCACCTTTCGTCTTCGCGCCTCCCGCTCCCCTTCATCCAGCCGGAAACCGAACGTCCTTCCGAAGAGGCGGCGGGGAAGGCACCGGCGGCCGGTGCAACGACGCCCGGAGCCTCCCGTCCAGAGGCACGGGCCGCAGGGCCGGCCGCGCGCGCGCGGATCGCCCCGGTCTCGGCGGACGTGCGCCTGCTCGGAATCGCCACCGATCATCTTGCGCGGCTCGGGCCCAAGCGCGTGACCGTCGTCGCGGTCGCGGCCGAGGCGGGGATGACGCACGCCAACGTCTACCGCTACTTCCCCTCGAAGGACGCGCTGCTCGACGCCGTCGCCGGCCGTTGGCTGCGCGATGTCGAGGCGCGGCTCGCCGGCATCGCCGATGCGCCGGACCCGGCCGACGACAAGATCGAGCGGCTGCTCACCGCGCTCGCCGCGGTGCAGCGCGACGCGCTCCTGCACGAGCCCAACCTGTTCGCCGTCCACCTCGACGCGACCGTCGCGGCCCGCCCGATCGCCCGGCGCCACCGGGTGCGGCTGCGCAGCCTCGTCGAGCGCGTGGTCGAGGAGGGCATGGCCACCGGCACCTTCTCGGCCCGCGACCGGGAGCGGGCAATCGCCTACATCTTCGACGCGAGCTACCGCTTCACCCATCCGCTGGCGATCCAGCACGATGCCGAGGTTCCGCGCGACCTGCTGGATGCCCGCTTCGGCGCGGTGATTCACGCGATCCAACGGGTGCTGCGCGCGGGGATTCTCTAGGCGACCTGACAGGTTTTCGAATCTGTCACGTCGGCGCTCAGGGCCGTCCCCCGCATCCGCGAGCCCAGCTAAATCCTTCGCCAAGCTTAGCATTCGGTGCGTACTCGGCGACCCGGTGGAGGCGCGTCCTGGCCCGAACCCTGCTTGCAAGGCCTTCGTCGGGTTGAAGCAGCGGTGCTTTTCCGCCACACAGCCGCGCAGAAAAAGCGACCGAACCGGGCGCCCCTTCGCGGATGCGGTGCCGCGATCCCACGCGTCGCCCCGTTCACGCAGGCTCAAGGCGGAGACATCATCGGACATGGCACGCAGCAAGATCGCGCTCATCGGCGCGGGCCAGATCGGCGGAACGCTGGCGCACCTCGCCGGACTGAAGGAACTCGGCGATGTCGTGCTGTTCGACATCGTTGACGGCGTGCCGCAGGGCAAGAGCCTCGACATCGCCGAATCGGCCCCCGTCGCCGGGTTCGACGCCACCTTCTCCGGCGCCAGCGATTATGCGGCGATCAAGGGCGCCGACGTGGTCATCGTCACCGCCGGCGTGCCGCGCAAGCCCGGCATGAGCCGCGACGACCTGATCGGCATCAATCTCAAGGTGATGGAAGCGGTGGGCGCCGGCATCCGCGACAACGCGCCGGACGCCTTCGTGATCTGCATCACCAACCCGCTCGACGCGATGGTCTGGGCGCTGCAGAAGTTCTCGGGGCTGCCGCCGCACAAGGTCGTCGGCATGGCCGGCGTCCTCGATTCCGCGCGCTTCCGGCACTTCCTCGCGGAGGAATTCAAGGTCTCGGTCGAGGACGTGACCGCCTTCGTGCTCGGCGGCCACGGCGACGACATGGTGCCGCTGACCCGCTACTCGACGGTGGCCGGCGTGCCGCTGCCCGACCTGGTCAAGCTCGGCTGGACCACGCAGGTCAAGCTCGACGCCATGGTCGAGCGCACGCGCAAGGGCGGCGGCGAGATCGTCAACCTGCTCAAGACCGGGTCGGCCTTCTACGCGCCGGCGGCGTCCGCCATCGCCATGGCCGAGAGCTACCTCAAGGACAAGAAGCGGGTGCTGCCCTGCGCGGCCTACCTCGACGGCCAGTACGGCGTGTCGGGGATGTATGTCGGCGTGCCGGTGGTGATCGGCGAGGGCGGCGTCGAGCGCGTGCTCGAAGTGACCTTCGATGACGCCGAGAAGGCGATGTTCGAGAAGTCGGTCGGCGCGGTCAACACGCTGATCGAGGCGTGCAAGGGCGTGAACCCGGCGCTCGCCTGACGGCTCGGGCGAATGGGGCGTGGCGAGTGGCGAATGGAAGGTGAAACCTTCCGGTCGCCGCCACGCAGACGCCCCTACTCGCCACTCCCCATTCGCCCATGAGGTCCCGATGAACATCCACGAATACCAAGCCAAGGCGGTCCTGAAGGAATTCGGCCTGCCGGTCTCCCGCGGCGTTCCGATCTTCAAGCCGGAGGAGGCGGAGGCCGCGGCACGCGAACTCGGCGGCCCGGTCTGGGTGGTGAAGTCGCAGATCCACGCGGGCGGACGCGGCAAGGGCACCTTCAAGGGCGCGCCCGCGGGCGCCAAGGGCGGCGTGCGCGTCACCAAGTCGATCGACGAGGTGACGCAGTACGCCGGCGAGATGCTGGGCCAGACGCTGGTCACGATCCAGACAGGGGAGGCCGGCAAGCAGGTCAACCGCCTCTACATCGAGGAAGGCGCCCAGATCGCCGCCGAGTTCTACCTGTCGATGCTGGTCGACCGCGAGACGGGGCAGGTCGCCTTCGTCGTCTCGACGGAGGGCGGCATGGACATCGAGACCGTGGCCCACGAGATGCCGGAGAAGATCGTCACCTTCTCGGTCGATCCGGCCACCGGCATCATGCCCCATCACGGCCGGGCCGTAGCGAAGGCGCTGGGGTTGACAGGCGCACAGGCGAAGGAAGCCGGCGATCTGACGCAAAAACTCTACGCGGCCTTCACGGCCAAGGACATGAGCATGCTGGAGATCAACCCGCTGGTGCTCACCGGCGACGGCCACCTCAAGTGCCTCGACGCCAAGATCTCGTTCGATTCGAACGCGCTCTACCGCCACCCCGACATCGTGGCGCTGCGCGACGAAACGGAGGAGGACGCCAAGGAGATCGAGGCCTCGAAGTACGATCTGGCCTACATCGCCCTCGACGGCACCATCGGCTGCATGGTCAACGGTGCGGGGCTCGCCATGGCCACCCTCGACATCATCAAGCTCTATGGCGAGGAGCCGGCGAATTTCTTGGATGTGGGCGGCGGCGCGTCGGAAGAAAAAGTGACCGCGGCGTTCAAGATCATCACCGCCGACCCGCAGGTGAAGGGCATCCTCGTCAACATCTTCGGCGGGATCATGAAGTGCGACGTGATCGCCCGCGGCGTGATCGCGGCGGTGAGGACGGTGGGCCTCGAAGTGCCGCTCGTCGTGCGGCTTGAGGGCACCAACGTCGAGGAGGGCAAGGCGATCATCAGCGGCTCGGGGCTGAACGTGATCCCGGCCGACGACCTCGACGACGCCGCGCAGAAGATCGTCGCCGCCGTGAAGAAGGGCTGAGCCGACCCATGTCCATTCTCATCAATGCCGACACCAAGGTCATCTGCCAGGGTTTTACCGGCAAGAACGGGACCTTCCACTCCGAGCAGGCGCTGGCCTACGGCACCAAGATGGTCGGCGGCACCTCGCCGGGGAAGGGCGGGGCGAGCCATCTCGGCCTGCCGGTCTTCGACACGGTGGCCGAGGCCCGGGCGGCCACCGGCGCCACGGCGTCGGTCGTCTACGTACCGCCACCGGGCGCAGCGGACGCGATCTGCGAGGCGATTGCCGCCGAGATGCCGGTGATCGTCTGCATCACCGAAGGGATTCCGGTGCTCGACATGGTGCGGGTCAAGCGATCCCTCGAAGGCTCGAAGTCGCGGCTCATCGGGCCGAACTGTCCCGGCGTCGTCACCGCGGGTGAATCGAAGATCGGCATCATGCCGGCTAACATCTTCAGGACCGGCTCGGTCGGCATCGTCTCGCGCTCCGGCACGCTGACCTACGAGGCGGTGTTCCAGACCTCGACCGCGGGTCTCGGCCAGACCACGGCGGTCGGCATCGGCGGCGACCCGGTCAAGGGCACCGAGTTCATCGACATGCTGGAGATGTTCCTGGCCGACGAGAAGACCACCTCGATCGTGATGATCGGCGAGATCGGCGGCTCGGCCGAGGAGGATGCGGCGCAGTTCCTGGCCGACGAGGCCAAGCGCGGCCGAAGCAAGCCGACGGTGGGCTTCATCGCCGGGCGCACCGCGCCCCCCGGCCGCCGCATGGGGCACGCCGGCGCGATCATCTCCGGCGGCAAGGGCGGCGCCGAGGACAAGATCGCGGCGATGGAGGCGGCGGGCATCCGCGTCTCGCCCTCGCCCGCGCGCCTCGGCTCGACGCTGGTCGACCTGCTCAAGGGTTGACCCCTCGGCGATCGCGCAGGGCCGCGTTGCGGCGCGCGCAAGGGCCGCGGTGCCATATGAGAGCTTGCGGCGCCGCCTTCCGGCGCCGTTTCGAGTGGAACGTGCGTCGGCGTCCTCAGCCGACCGAAGGCCCGTCCGGTGCCGGCGTTCGCGATGATGCAGCGATCCGTCTCGGCGGGGCGCCAGAGAGACAGGATGACCGGCCGATGGCACGCCAGGACGTGAACGAAGCGCTCCTCGAGACCTCGTTCCTCTACGGCGGCAATGCCGCCTACATCGAGGAATTGCAAGCGGCTTTCGCCCGTAATCCGGCGTCCGTCGATCCCGAGTGGCAGGCCTTCTTCAAGGGGCTCGGCGAGGACGAGACCTTGGTCGAGAAGAACGCCGCCGGCGCGTCCTGGCGCAAACCGAACTGGCCGGTGCCCGCCAACGGCGAGATTGTCTCGGCGCTGGACGGCAACTGGGCGACGCTCGAGAAGGCGGTCGGCGAGAAGATCCGTGCCCGGGACGACGGCAAGGGACATGGGAAGGGCGAGGCCAAGCCCGGCAAGCCCGCCGACGGCCTCGCGGTCACGGCGAGGACCGGCCTCTCGGTCGAGCAGGCAACGAAGGATTCCGTGCGCGCGATCATGCTGATCCGCTCGTACCGGATGCGCGGCCACCTCCACGCCAAGCTCGATCCCCTCGGGCTCGCGCCCCGCGGCGACCACGAGGAACTGCATCCGCAGCATTACGGCTTCCTCGAATCCGACTGGGACCGGCCGATCTTCCTCGACA
>NZ_CAXTBY010000117.1:0-1846 GCF_964242245.1 uncultured Methylobacterium sp.
ACGGCCGCCGCCGCCATGGCGCTGCCGCCGCGCCGGCCGTGGACCACGACGAAGGGCACGCGGCCGTCCTCGGCCAGGGCGCGCTTCGATTCGGCCGCGCCGATGAAGCCGACGGGGATGCCGACGACGGCCGCCGGCGGCGCGACCCCCTCGTCGAGGAGTTCGAGCAGGCGGAACAGGGCGGTCGGCGCGTTGCCGACGGCGACCACGCTGCCGGGCAGGTGCTCGCGCCACAGCTCCATCGCCGCGGCCGAGCGCGTGGTGCCCATCGCGGCCGCCATGCCGGGGACCCGCGGGTCGGTCAGCGTGCAGATCACGCGGTTGTCGGCGGGCATCCGCGCGCGTGTGCAGCCGTCGGCGACCATGCGCACGTCGCACAGGATCGGCGCGCCGGCCCGTAGCGCCGCCTCGCCGGCTGCCGCGAAGTCGGGCGACATCGCCACGTCGGCCGGCAGGTCGGTCATGCCGCAGGCGTGGATCATGCGCACGACCACGCGCTCGGCGGTGCCGGAATAGGCCGCGAGGTCGGCCTCGGCCCGGATCATCGCGAAGGACCGGGCATAGATCGCGCCGCCGTCGCGCAGGTAGTCGTGGCGGGCGCTCATGGTGCGGTCCTGAGGGGGGATATGTCGGGGCGGAAGGCTTGGGCGAGGGAGAAGGCTTGGGCGAGATCGCCGGGCACCCTCCATACGCGCTCCAGGGCCGCCTCGAAAGTCAGTTCCAGGCGGGGTGTGTCGGCGGGCGTCCCGTCGAGGACGATGCCGTAGCGCCCGTCCCGGCCGACCAGCGTCAGGGCAGCACGGCCCGGGTGGGCGCAGCCCTTGGCGCAGCCCGACACGTGCGCCGTGAGCCCCCGGGCCGCGAACGGCCGGAAGGCGTCGGCGAGCCGCGCGGCGTCGGCACCTGTCGGCGTCGAACCGGAGCCGCAGGCCGGCGCGCCGGGGCAGGCGGCGACCGCGCGGCGCGGATCGTCGGGCGTCGTGATGAAGCCCGCGGCCGCGAGGTCGGCGAGGCTCCGCGCCCGGGCCTGATCCGACGCATCGGGAACGGCGAGGACGAAGCCGCGGGTCGGCGCGACGCGGATCGCCTCCGCCCCGAGGGCGAGACCGGCCTCGGCGAGCGCCTCCAGCATATCCGCGGTGCAGCGGCCGAAGGGCGCCTCGACATTGAGGATGCCGTCGATGGAAGGGCACGACACGGGCCGCAGCCCACCGGTTGCTCGATCTCCGTGGGTCCCGGCCATGCCTTCTGCGGGACGGTCAGGCCCCTCACCTCGTCCCTCTCCCCATGGGAGAGGGGACCCGCCCTCGACCGCGCCGAGTATGGAGGCGGGCAGGGCACGGGCGAGGATCGCGCGCTCGGCCCGCCCGAGGTCGCGGATGCGGCGCCGGCCCGTCTCCGCGAAGGCGCGCAACAGCGCCGCCACCGATCCGGCGATCCGCGGTTCGCCGCAGGCCGCGATCCAGGCGATGCCGTCGTCGCAGGCGAGGCCCAGGCTGGCGCGACCGGATGCGTTGACACGGACGTGGAGGTCGGCCGCGATCCCCGGCAGGTCGGTGGCTCCGCCGCCCTCGACCAGCACGAGGGTCTTGGCGGGCAGGCCCGCGACGGCGCGGCCCACGGCCTCGATCGACCGGGCGAGCGTCGGCACGTCGAGGAACGCCGGGACCAAGCCGGCGAGCGGGCTGGTGAGCGTCAGGCGCTGCGGGCCGCCGTCGTGGCGGGCGTCGCCGAGGCCGGCGCTCGCCATGGCGGCCGCGAGGCCGGCGCGGGTCGCCTCCGTGACGCCGCGAACCTGGAGGTTGGCGCGGGCGGTGACGTCGACGTGGCCGTTGCCGAGGCGGCG
>NZ_CAXTBY010000117.1:1946-12011 GCF_964242245.1 uncultured Methylobacterium sp.
GAACCTGGAGGTTGGCGCGGGCGGTGACGTCGACGTGGCCGTTGCCGAGGCGGCGGGCGGCCTCCGCCACGGCGCGCACCTGCGCAAGCGTGAGGATGCCGAGCCGCGGGTGGATGCGGGCGAGCAGGCCGTCCCCGGTCGGCATCGGCCGCGCGAGGCCGGGGCACCAGCCGCGGCGGCCGGGGACGTCGGGCGGGATGCGGCGCGGCGCGCTCATTCGGCCGCCTGCGGCATGAGTTCGTCGGCGGGCATCGCGTTGCGCCGGCTCGTCCAGAGGCCGCGGGCGCGCGCCTCGTCGAAGCGCTCCAGGATCGCGCGGGTCGCTGCCGGGTTTACCGCCCGCAGGCGGTCGAAGGTGTCGGCGTCGGCAATCCAGGCGGCGTAGAGCCGGTCGAAGTCGGCGTCGCCGACGGCGTCGGTGGTCGCGGCCAGCACGAAGACCGCGTCGAGCCCCTGGGCCAGTTCCTGCGCGCCGCGGTAGCCGTGCCGGAGCTGGCCCGCGATCCAGCGCGGATGGCTCAGCCGCGCGCGGATCAGGCGGGTGGCGTCCTCGCGGGCGGTGCGCGCCCTCGGGCGGTCGGGGTTCGACACGTCGAGGCCGTAGAGCGCGGGCGACCCGCCGCCCAGGGACGCGGCGGCCGCAAACCCGCCCATCGCGTCGACGGCGGCGTCCCCGTCGAACAGGTCGCGCTCGGCCACGTCGAAGGCGTGGAGGTAGGCGTCGGCCTGCGCGACGCGGTCGGCGAAGTCCGCGTCCGCACCCTCCGCGTCGCCGTAGGCATAAGTGCTGGCCGCGAGGTAGGCGCGGCCGAGATCGTCGCGCGTGGCCCAGGCGCCGTCGAGGGCCGTCTCGGCCGCCCCCGCGCCGTAGCGGCCCGGCGCGGCGCCGTAGACGCGGGCCTGCCCCTCGCCCCGCCGGCGGGCTGCGGCGAGCGGGTTCTCGTCGTCCGCCTCATCGCGCTGCGCGACGGCGCGGGCGGCGCGGTCGAGCAGCGCCAGCGTGTCCGGGAAGGTGTCGCGGAACGCGCCGGAGACGCGCACGGTCACGTCGATGCGCGGCCGGTCGAGGAGGGCCAGCGGCAGCACCTCGAAGCCGGTGACGCGGGTCGAGGCGTGGTCCCAGGTCGGGCGCACGCCCATCAGGGCGAGCGCGTGGGCCACGTCCTCGCCGCCGGTGCGCAGCGTCGGCGACGCCCAGAGATCCATGACGACGCGCGCCGGGTACTCGCCCTCGTCCTGGAGGTGGCGCAGCACGACCGCTGCGGCGGCCCGCTCGCCCAGCATTGCCGCCGCGCGGGTCGGCAGCGCGCGGGGGTCCAGCGTCGTGAGGTTCCGGCCTGTCGGCATCACGTCGGTGCGCCCGCGGGACGGCGAGCCGGCGGGCCCGGGGGGCACGAAGCGGCCGTCGAGCGCGGCGATCAGCCCGGCGCGCTCGGCCTCGGCGCAGGCCGCGACCGCGCCGGACGCCCCTTGCGCCGCGCGGCCGAAGACGTGCAGCCCATCGCGAAAGGCGGTCTCGCCGAGGTCGCACAGGTGGGCGTCAAGCGCCGCGAGCGCGTCGGCCATCGGCGTGTCGATCCCGATGCCGGCGCCGGCCAGCAGGCCCGCCGCCTCGGCGTCGTCGAGGATGCCCCGGGCGATCAGGGCCGCCCGGCGCGGATCGAGGACGCTGGCCGAGGCGTACTCCTCCACCAGGTCGCGCAGCCGCGCCGTCTCCGGATCGCGTCCGCCGGCCTCCACCGGAGGCGTCAGGTGCCCGAGGGCGATGCCGCCGAGCCGGCGCTTGAGGGGCGCGGCCTCGCCGGGATCGTCGATGATGAACGGGTAGACCACCGGCAGCGCGCCGACCGCGCGGGCCGGCCAGCATTCGGGCGACAGCGCTACGGCCTTGCCCGGCAGCCACTCGGTGGTGCCGTGCGTGCCGAGGTGGACCAGGGCATCGAAGTTTTCGCGCAGGCCGAGGTGGAAGGCGAGGTAGGCGTGCGTCGGCGGCGCGTCGGGGTCGTGGTAGCCGGCCTTGCGGTCGGCGGCCCGGCCGCGGTCGGGCTGGAGGAAGATCGCGACGCGGCCGGGCACGTCGCACGCGCCGTCGTCCGCGCGCGGGTTCCTTCCTTCAGAGGCAGAAGGACGAGGTGAGGAGCGTGCCGCATCTGGAGAGGTCACGCCCCGCACCCCAGCCCTCTCCCCATGGGAGAGGGGGCCGCGCAGGACTGAATGAGCGCGATCGGAGGGCGGCGCGACCGCGCGGACGTGAAATGCGCCGTTCGTGCAGGCCGGATCGACCTCCGGCTCGCCCCAGCGCTCGCTCAGCGCGGCACGCGACGCCTCCGGCAGGGTCGCGAGCCACGCCGCGTAGTCCGCGAGCGACACCGAGACCGTCGGCGCGTCCTCCGTCAGCGCGCACATCAGGGACGCGGCGTCGGGTAGCGCCCCGGCCGCGTAGCCCGCGTCGGCGAGGTCGTCGAACAGCGCGCGGGCGCTCTCGGGGGTGTCGAGGCCGACGGCGAAGCCCGCGCGGCCGCCGCGGGCGGGATAGTCCGACAGCACCACGGCGATCCGGCGCCGGTCGCGCGGCGTGGCGGCCAAGCGGAGCCACGCCGCGGCGCGGTCGGCCAGCGCCGCGATGCCGGGCCGGTATGGCACCGCCCGGCGCTCGGCGTAGCCGTCGGCCTCCGGCGCCTCCTGCTTGAACGCGACCGGGAATCCCGACAGCCGCCCGTCGAATTCCGGCAGGGCCACCTGCATGGCGAGGTCGGCGGCGTTCATGCCCCGCGCCGAGGCCTGCCACGCCTCCCGCGGGCTCCCGACCGTGAAGGCCTGGAGGACGGGGCAGTCGGCGCCGTCGAGGACGAAACCGGCATCGTCGCGAGCCGCGAACGCGGTCGCCGCGACGATCAGGTCCGGCCGCCGGGCTGCGATGGCGGCGCGGACGGCCTCCACCGCCTCCGGGTCCTTCAGGCTCGAGACGGCGAGCGTCAGCGTACCGATGCCGCGCTGCCGGAGTGCGGCGGCCAGTGCGTTCGCGGGAGCGCCGTCGCCGCCGAGCGCCGCCGAGCGGTAGACCAGAACCAGCACCAGCGTCTCCGGTGCGTCCGGCATCGGCGCGGACCCGGTCGGCGACGCGAGCCCGAGCGGCGATGCGCCTGCGGCGAGCGCCGTCTCCAGCGGCAGCGGCCCACAGCCGGGGCACCAGGGGAAACCGCGCGGCAACGGCTGCGGCGGCTCGACAGTCGTCGGAAACCCGATCTCGGCAGCCAGCCGGGCGAGCATCCGCCGCAAATTCTCCGGTCCGCCCGCGCGGAAGTAGGCGTCGAGGACCGGCGCCATATCGGGGGCGGTGGCGTGGGTCGCGAGGCGCGGGTCGGGCCGGTCGTCCCCCGGCAGGACCACGAGCTTGACGCCGGCCGCGCGGGCCGCGGCCGCGCAGCGCTCGATGCCGTAGCGCCAGTAATCGAGGCCGCCGAGGCAGCGGATCACGACGATCCTCGCCGTCGAGACGATCGTGTCGACGTAGAGATCGACCGACATCGGATGGCGCAGGCGCGACAGCTTGGCGAGCCGCAGGGACGGAAACCCCGCGCCGCACGCCGCGTGCGCGTCCGCTACGCCCGAGAGGTCCGAATCGGTGAACGACAGGAAGACGATGTCGCCGGGCTGCTGCCCGAGATCGACCGCCGCCTCGCCGTCGTCGAGGCTGACCGTATCGATGCGGATCAGGTGCATGCGGTCAGGCCGCCGGGGCGCCCGGCCCGTCGGCGACGCGGCGCGGGCGGGCGGGGACGGTGACGCCATCGTAGATCTCGGCGGCCGGCAGCACGATGCCGAGCGCCGGAAGGGGCACCGTCCGGTCGAGGCCGAGAATGCGCGCCTCCGTCCAGCCGCGGTCCGCCTCGCGGGACCAGAGGCGGATCTCGGCCGCGTTCGGCTTGACCAGCAGGATGTGCTCCAGCCCGTCCATCGCCCGGTATTCGGCGACTTTCTCGAAGGCATCGTCGCGGGTGCTCGGGGACAGCAGCTCGACGACGACGCGCGGCTCGGCCGCCCTCATCGCGTTCGGATCGCGCGGTCCGCAATCGACGCCGACACTCGGCCGGCGGATCTGCCCGGGCAGGGTCTCGACGCTGCCGTCGCCCGTGAAGGGACGGCAGCGGCTGCCGCGCAAGGCCGTGCGGAGCAGGGCAAAGACGTTGACGACGATGTCGTCGTGGACGTTGCGGGCGTCGGCCATCAGGCGCGGCATGCCGCCCACCAGTTCGTAGCGCTCCACCTGACTTTCCTGCCAAGCGAAGAAGGCATCCACGCTCATCGGGTGCGGTCTGCGGTCGAGCATCCTGAAAACCGGTTTCAATACTGTGGCGCGAGAGCGTAGCGCGCCGGACCATCGGATTCCTAACCGGCGAGCGCGGCCGCGACCGCGCCCCGGTCGAAGCCCTTCAGCCCGATCACCACCAGCGTGCCGTCGCGGACCTCCGCCGGCCGCCACGGACGGTCGAAATGGTGGCTGACGCGGCGGCCGACGCCCTGCACCACGAGGCGCATCGGCTTGCCCGCGACGTCGGCGAACCCTTTGATCCGAAGCACGCCCGCGGTCTCGGCGGCCTTCTCGACCCGCGCGGCGAGGTCGCCCGCGGTGATCGCGGTGCGGACGGGAAGCGCCACGGTCTCGAAGTCGTCGTGGTCGTGGTCCTCGCCCGCGCCGTGGTGGGAGGGGCGGGCGTCGAGGTCGTCCTCGGCGGCGGCAGCGAGGCCGAGGAGCACGCGCGGGTCGATTCTTCCGTGCGCGGTCTCCACGACCTTCACCGCGCGGGGGAGCTGGCGCTCCACCTCGGCCCGCACCTCCGCCAGCGCTGCGGTGTCCAGCAGGTCGGACTTGTTGAGCACCACGAGGTCGGCGCAGAGGAGCTGGTCCTCGAACACCTCCTCCAGCGGGTTGTCGTGATCGACCGCCCGGTCGGCCGCGCGCTGCTCGGCCAGCGCATCCGGGTCCTCGGCGAAGGCGCCGGACGCCACCGCCGGCCCGTCCACCACCGCGACGACGCCGTCCACCGTCACCCGCGAGCGGATCGCCGGCCACTGGAACGCCTGCACCAGGGGTTTGGGAAGCGCCAGCCCCGAGGTCTCGATCAGGATATGCTCTGGGGGATTGGCCCGATCGAGGAGGGCGTTCAGCGCCGGCACGAAGTCGTCGGCCACCGTGCAGCAGATGCAGCCATTGGGCAGCTCGACGATCGACTCCTCGGTGCAGCCTTCGACGCCGCAGGCGGCCAGAAACGACTTGTCGAAGCCGACGTCGCCGAACTCGTTGACCAGGATCGCCAGCCGCCGGCCGCCCGCGTTCTCGATCACGTGGCGCACCAGCGTGGTCTTGCCGGCCCCTAGGAAGCCGGTGACGATGGTGCAGGGGATCTTTTGCACGATGCTCATGGGTGCTCTCGGCTCATGGGTGCTCCTGCCGCGGGCTCAGGCCGCGCGCGGCGGGAAAGGTGGAATCCGGGCGACGACGCCCGTACGGAATTCCTGCGGCCGCTCTCGCCACGGCACGATCCCGTCCGGCGTGCCGGCGTAGCGCCCGACGCCGTCGAGGATGATGCGGGCCGATTCGGCCGGGTCGAGGTCGCCGTAGACGTAGGTCCAACGGTTCTCGGATGCGACCGCGACGGTGCAGGGCCGCTTGCAGACCGAGAGGCACTCCACCGGCTCGATCCTCACGCCGGCCGGCTCGGGCAATCGGGCCGCAGCCTCGCGGAGCGCGTCGAGCAGCCGGGCGCCGGCGCGCGGCCCGTCCGGCGCGTCGCCCGCGATCCGGCAAGCGGTGCAGACGTAGAGGACGGTGTCAGGCACGGGCGGCCACCGCGGGCTTGGGGGCAAAAGTCCGCCACGCCCGGCCGAAGGCGAGGCCGATCACCGCCCAGAACACGAAGCCGATGGCGAGCGAGCGGGCGGCGAACTGCGCCGCGAGTCCGGCGGGCAACTCGGACTTCCCCACCGCCACCTCCGGCGCGCCGGCCAGATGCGGCGCCACGATCAGCACGAGGCCGCCGAGGATGGTGATCGGCACGCGCCGGATCGCGATGAGGTAGAGGCCCATGGCGGTTGCGGTCGCGGTCATCACCCACCACGCCTGCCGCGTGGCGAGCGGTGCGGCCTCGCTGCCGGGCAGCTCCGGCGGCAGGCCGAGCGCCGGCGCCAGCGCCACGGCGAGGAAGCCGGCGACCGCGAAGGCGAGACCGCGCTCGGGCGTCGGCTCGCGGCCGCAGGCCAGCATCACGGCGCCGAGGAGCAGGGCGTAGCCGATCCCGCCGACCAGGGTCGCGAGACCGGTGAAGAGCATGCGCGGCACACCCTCTCCCGGCTGCCACTCGGGTGCGGCGTGCGCCTCACCCGCCTCATGGCCGCCCTCGTGCGCGTGGGCGCGGTGCAGCAGCGGTCGCGAGGTCTCCGCAGCAGACGCCTCGACGGCGGCATGCGTCTCGAACCGCTCGGCCGCGATGATCAGCGGGGAGGTGAGGGCGAGTTCGAGGCCGGTCGCGACGACGGCCGCGAGGAAGCCGGCGGCGAGCGCCGCCGACAGGAGCCGGATGAGCATGGGGACGCCTGGATTCAGGCGGTCAATGGCACGGGAAGTTCTGCGTGTGCCGGAAGTCGTGCGCCGCGTTGTGCAGCGCCGAGGCCGGGGAGAAGCCGGCCAGGAACACGAGCCCGAGGCCGAGCATCGCGGCGAGCGCGATCGCAGCGAAGCCCTCGTTCGCACGGGCGCCGGGAACAGTCTGGGTCTGCGTGGTCATCATGACGAAACATCTCCGGCCGCCCCGCCGGCGGCGTTCGAGAACGTGCGGGGGACGGCAGGTCTCCTGGCTCGCGGATCGCCGCGCCTGCCGCCTTCCCGGTGCGAGACCAGTGGCGATGGCAGGCGCTAGCCGCTCACAGTTGCGGGGGCAGCCGCGGAGTCGGGTCGCCCCTCACCGCATTCCCTTTTCACCCCGTCTCCGGGGCACCGTCGCAGAAAGTCTTAGCCTGTCGCGCGGTCGCGCACAACGGAGGCTTTGACGGGCCGGCCGGGCTTGGGGCAAGGGAGGGCATGCAGCAGGCCGGTCCCCGGACGACCCTCGTGCTCGGCGGCGCGCGCTCGGGCAAGAGCGCCTACGCGGAGGCGCTGATCGAGGCCACGCCCACCCCGTGGCTCTACCTCGCCACTGCGCAAGGGTGGGACGACGAGATGCGCGCGCGCATCGCCCTCCACCGCGAGCGGCGCCCCGCCGGCTGGATCACGCGGGACGTGCCGCTGGCCCTCCCCGCGGCGCTTGCCGAGGCGCAAGGGCCGGTGCTGGTCGATTGCCTCACCCTCTGGCTCACCAACCTCCTGCTCTCGGACGCCGACCTCGACGCGGCGACGGACGCCCTGTCCGCGACCTGTGCCGCCGCGCCCGGACCGGTCGTGCTGGTCTCGAACGAGGTCGGCCTCGGCATCGTCCCCGACAACGCGCTCGCCCGCCGGTTCCGCGACGCCGCCGGACGCCTGCACCAGCGGCTCGCGCGGGAGGTCGACCGCGTCGTCCTGACGGTCGCCGGCCTGCCGCTGACCGTGAAGCCGCAAGGAACGCCATGACCGACGATCCCGGACGCGACGACGCCGCCCGCCACCGCGCGAAGATGGCGAAGCGCAAGGCGGTGCAGGACGCCGAGGTGGCGGGCAAGACGATCGAGAAGGGCCTGCTCATCGTCAACACCGGCTCCGGCAAGGGCAAGACCACGGCGGCCTTGGGCCTCGCGCTGCGGGCGCTCGGCCGCGGCTGGCGGATCGGGGTGGTGCAGTTCATCAAGGGCGCCTGGGACACCGGTGAGGCGCACGCGCTCGAAGCCTTCGGCGACCGGGTCGCGTGGCACGCGCTGGGCGAGGGTTTCACCTGGGAGACCCAGGACAAGGCCCGCGACATCGCCGCCTGCGGGCAGGCCTGGACCAAGGCCACCGACCTGATGGCCGACGCGACGATCCGCCTCCTCGTCCTCGACGAGCTCAACATCGCGCTCCGCTACGACTACCTCGACGTCGAGGCGGTGGTGGCGACGCTCCGCGCCCGGCGCCCCGACCTCCACGTCGTCGTCACCGGCCGCAACGCCAAGCCCGCCCTGGTCGAGGCCGCCGACCTCGTGACCGAGATGGGCAACGTCAAGCACCACTTCTCGGCCGGCGTGAAGGCGCAGGCGGGGATCGAGTTCTGATGCGTCGTCCCCGACACCCGGCAGGCGCTGCCCTCCTCTGCGGGGGAGGGTGGGCCTCGGCTCACGCGAGGGCCGGGAGAGGGGAGCATCGCATCCGGCACCGTCGCTCCCCTCATCCGACCCGCTGCGCGGGCCACCTTCTCCCGCAAGGGGGAGAAGGACGGGTCGTGGCATGACCCGCGCCCTGATGATCCAGGGCACCGGCTCCGACGTCGGCAAGTCGCTGATCGTCGCCGGGCTCGCCCGCGCCTTCACCCGCCGCGGCTTGGCGGTGCGTCCGTTCAAGCCGCAGAACATGTCGAACAACGCGGCCGTGACCGCCGACGGCGGCGAGATCGGCCGCGCCCAGGCCCTCCAGGCCCGGGCGGCCGGGGTCGCGCCGTCGGTCCACATGAACCCGGTGCTCCTGAAGCCGCAGAGCGAGGTCGGCAGCCAGGTGGTGGTGCAGGGGCGGATGGTCGCGACCGTGACGGCGCGCGACTACCAGGCCTGGAAGCCCCGGCTGATGGCGGCGGTGCTCGACAGTTTTTCGCGATTGAAACGGCAAGCCGACCTGATCCTCGTCGAGGGCGCGGGCTCGGCCTCGGAGGTGAACCTGCGCGCCGGCGACATCGCCAACATGGGGTTTGCCCGCGCCACGGACACGCCGGTGGTGCTCGTCGGCGACATCGACCGCGGCGGCGTCATCGCCAGCCTCGTGGGCACGAAGGCGGTGATCGATCCGGCGGACGCAGCGATGATCGTCGGCTTCCTCGTCAACCGGTTCCGCGGCGATCCGAGCCTTTTTGCCGACGGCATGGACCTGATCGCGAAGCAGACCGGATGGGCGAGCCTCGGCCTGATCCCGCACTTTCCGGATGCCGCCCGCCTGCCGGCGGAAGACGTCCTGGGCTTGGTCGGTTCCGCCGCGGGGACGCGAACCCACAAGAAGATCGCGGTGCCTGTTTTTCCGCGGATCGCCAATTTCGACGACCTCGATCCCCTGCGGGCCGAGCCCGCGGTCGAGGTCGTGCTGGTGCGAGCGGGTGAACCGATTCCGGGCGATGCCGCCCTGGTGCTGCTCCCGGGCTCCAAGACCACGATCGACGATCTTGCCTTCGTCCGTGCGCAGGGCTGGGACGTGGACCTGCGCGCGCATGTCCGCCGCGGCGGCCGGGTGCTCGGGCTCTGCGGCGGCTACCAGATGCTGGGGCGGACGCTGGCCGACCCGCACGGGATCGAGGGCGCACCGCGTGACGTACCGGGGCTCGGGCTCCTCGATGTCGATACCGTGATGACGCCTTTGAAGCGGCTGGAGGCCGTTTCCGGTGCCAGCGTGCCGGACGGCACCCCCTTCACCGGCTACGAGATGCATGTCGGCGACACCACGGGTCCTGACGCGGGCCGGCCGCTGCTGCGGCTTGCCGACGGGCGCGCGGACGGGGCGGTCTCGGCGGATGGGCTGGTCTCCGGGACCTACGTTCACGGGCTGTTTACCGACGATCGTCAGCGGGCGGCATGGCTCGCCCGCCTCGGCGCGAAATCCGACGGCGCCTCCTACGAGACCGGCATCGAGCGGGTGCTCGATGCCCTGGCCGCGCATCTTGAAGCGCATGTCGATTGCGGCCGGCTGCTGGCGCTTGCGCGCTAATACCGGATCTCGATGAGCCCGACGCCTTGAGATCCGCCCCCCGCGACTGCGGGGCGGCGGTGGTCCGCCGGACCTCATGGGTCACGACCCATGAGACTTGGTACAAGCAGGTTTCGGAAAAGTGCCCCGCGGTTTTCCGAAACCTGCGACAAAACAAGATTCTAAGAGCCTGTTTGAGCGGCTGATCTCAGGCAGGATTGTTGAGAGCGTTGGCG
>NZ_CAXTBY010000118.1:0-11672 GCF_964242245.1 uncultured Methylobacterium sp.
GCGCCCATCAGCGTCTCGTCGATCGAGCGCGCCGCCTGACGGCCCTCGCGGATCGCCCACACCACCAGGGACTGGCCGCGACGCATGTCGCCGGCGGCCCAGATCTTCGGATCGGAGGTGCGATAATCCTCCTCGTTGGCCTCGACGTTGCCGCGCTTGCTCACCGTGATGCCGGACTGCTCCAGCAGGCCCTTCTGCACCGAGCCGGCGAAACCGATCGCCATGAAGACGAGATCGGCCGGCAGCACGAACTCGCTGCCCGCGACCGGCTGGCGCCGGCCGTCGACGCGGGCACAGACAACGCCGGTCAGGCGCCCCTTCTTGCCCTCCAACCGCAGGGTCGCCGCCTGGAACTCGCGCTCGGCGCCCTCGGCCTGACTCGACGAGGTCCGCATCTTGGTCGGCCAGTACGGCCACACCGAGAGCTTGTCCTCACGCTCGGGGGGGCGGGGGCGGATGTCGAGCTGCGTCACCGAGAGCGCGCCCTGGCGGAAGGCGGTGCCGACGCAGTCCGAGGCCGTGTCGCCGCCGCCGATCACCACGACGTTCCTGGCCGTGGCCAGGATCGGCGCTTCGCCGTTGCCACGCATCGGTTCGGCGCCGACCCGGCGGTTCGACTGGATCAGGTAGGGCATCGCGTAGTGCACGCCCTCCATCTCCTGTCCCGGCAGGTCCGGGTTGCGCGGGTCCTCCGCCCCGCCCGAGAACAGCACCGCGTCGTACTCGGCGGTCAGATCCTCTACCGGCTTCGTCACGCCGACGTTCTGGCCGTAGTGGAAGACGACGCCTTCCGCCTCCATCTGCTTCACGCGCCGGTCGATGTGGCGCTTCTCCATCTTGAAGTCGGGGATGCCGTAGCGCAGCAGGCCGCCGGCCTTCGGCTCGCGCTCGAACACGTGCACGTCGTGGCCGACGCGGGCGAGCTGCTGCGCGGCCGCGAGCCCGGCCGGACCGGAGCCGATCACCGCGACCTTCTTGCCGGTGCGGATCGACGATGGTTCGGGCTTCACCCAGCCCATGTTCCAGGCGCGGTCGGCGATCGCCTGCTCGATCGTCTTGATCGCGACCGGCTGGTTCTCGAGGTTCAGCGTGCAGGCTTCCTCACAGGGCGCGGGGCAGATGCGGCCGGTGAATTCCGGAAAGTTGTTGGTCGAGTGCAGGTTGCGCGCGGCCTCCTCCCAATCGGATTGGTAGACCAGCTCGTTCCAGTCGGGGATCTGGTTGTGGACCGGGCAACCGGTCGGACCGTGGCAGAACGGGATGCCGCAATCCATGCAGCGCGCCGCCTGCTTCTTCAGGTCGTGCTCGTCCAGCGGCAGGGTGAACTCGCGGAAGTGCCGCACGCGGTCGGCCGCGAGCTGGTACTTCTGGTCCTGCCGGTCGAATTCGAGGAAGCCTGTGATCTTGCCCATCGTGCCCGTCTCTCGCGACTGCGTCCGACCCGTTGCGCGGGTGCCAACGGATCGGCTCGCGCCGCTTGCCCGTCATTTCTTCGTCCGCCCGGCTCAGAGCCGATCCGGGTGTTCGCTCAGCCAATCCCGCACCGCCGCCTCGATCCGGATCTGCCAGTCCGGTCCACTGGCCCTGAACCGATCTACGAGGTCCGTCGGAAGAACCAGTCGTTCCGTCTCGCCCGGCCTACGTTCCCGCTCGATCAGCCGATCGCCGATGAAGCGGTCGGCCTTTTCGAACCACGCATCTCCAGTTCGGGTGCGTCGTCGGGGTCCCAGCCGATATCGTCTGGATGCAGCGGTCGATCAGCGTCGTCCGCGATAGCGCGCTTGCTCTCGGTCATTGGCCTTCCTCATGCTGATGGTCCGGCGGCAATCACCACGTTGCGTCCAAACGACGACGATCATCCTGTCGTCAAGATACCCGATCCTGATCCGTCTGAGTTCTCCGTAATTCGCTCGCTCGTCCTTGAAGGTCGTCAGCGGAGCGGCAAAGACCCCAACGCTCCTTGCGAAACCGGGCCCTCTCTGCAGCAGCGTCGCGTCCCGTTTTACGGGATCGAAGTCGATGTCCATGACGGGAACGCGACCTCGGAACGCATCGCTACTCCGCCGCCACCGGCATCCGCGCCATCTCCATCTCGCGCAGCGCCCTGCGGTACTCCACCGGCATCACCTTGACGAACTTGGTGCGGTAGGACGCCCAGTCGTCGAGGATCGCCTTGGCGCGTGGGCTGCCCGTGTACTTGAGGTGGTTGGTGACGAGCTGGCTCAAGCGCTCCTCGTCGTGGCCCGACATGTCGGCCAGGATATCGACGCGGCCCTTGGTCTCCAGGTCGCCGTCCTGGTGGAAGCGGCGCATCAGGTCGTCCTCCTCCTCCACCGGTTCGAGATCGACCATCGAGAGGTTGCAGCGGGCCGAGAACGAGCCGTCCTCGTCGAGCACGTAGGCGATGCCGCCGGACATGCCGGCCGCGAAGTTGCGCCCCGTCTCGCCGATCGAGACCACGACGCCGCCGGTCATGTACTCGCAGCCGTGGTCGCCCATGCCCTCGACGACCGCGATCGCGCCGGAGTTGCGCACGGCGAAGCGCTCGCCGGCCGCCCCCCGGATGTAGCACTCGCCTGCGATTGCCCCGTAGAGCACGGTGTTGCCGACCATGATCGTGCGCGCGGGCGGCGCCCTCAAGGCGTCGCTCGGGCGGATGATCAGCTTGCCGCCCGACAGCCCCTTGCCGACGTAGTCGTTGCCGTGGCCGGTGAGTTCGATGGTGACGCCGGCCGCGAGCCACGCGCCGAAGCTCTGGCCGGCGGTGCCGGTGAGCTTCACCACGATGGTGTCGTCGGGCAGGCCCTCGTGGCCGTGCGCCTTGGCCACCGCGCCGGACAGCATCGCGCCCGTGGTCCGATCCGCGTTCCGGACGGTCCCGTGCAGCACCACCGGCTCTCCGGTGTCGATGGCGTTCCGCGCATCCGCGATCAGGCGCCGGTCGAGCACGGCATCGATCGGATGATGCTGCTTCTCGACGTGGCGGATCGCCACCTCCGGCCCGACATCGACGCGGTGGAACAGCTTCGAGAAATCGAGGCCGCGCGCCTTCCAGTGCTGAATCGCCTCGACCTTGTCGAGGAAGTCGGACCGACCGACGAGGTCTTCGAGCTTGGTGAAGCCCATCGCCGCGATCAGCTCGCGCAGCTCCTCGGCCACGTAGAAGAAGTAGTTCACCACGTGCTCGGGCGTGCCCTTGAAGCGCTTGCGCAGCACCGGGTCCTGCGTCGCGACGCCGACGGGGCAGGTGTTGAGGTGGCACTTGCGCATCATGATGCAGCCGGCCGCGATCAGGGGCGCTGTCGAGAAGCCGAACTGGTCAGCGCCGAGTAAGGCCGCGATCAGCACGTCGCGGCCGGTGCGGATGCCGCCGTCGGCCTGGAGTGCGACGCGCCCGCGCAGGTTGTTCAGCACCAGCGTCTGCTGCGTCTCGGCCAGCCCCGTCTCCCAAGGGCCGCCGGCGTGCTTGAGCGAGGTCAGCGGCGCGGCGCCCGTGCCGCCGTCGAAGCCTGAGATGGTGATGTGGTCGGCCCGCGCCTTGGCGACGCCGGTCGCCACCGTGCCGACGCCGACCTCGGACACGAGCTTCACCGACACGTCGGCCGCCGGGTTGACGTTCTTCAGGTCGAAGATGAGCTGGGCCAGATCCTCGATCGAGTAGATGTCGTGGTGGGGCGGCGGCGAGATCAGGCCGACGCCGGGCGTCGCGTAGCGGACCTTGGCGATCTTGGCGTCGACCTTGTGGCCGGGCAACTGCCCGCCCTCGCCGGGCTTGGCCCCTTGCGCCACCTTGATCTGCATCATGTCGGCGTTGACGAGGTACTCGGTCGTGACGCCGAAGCGGCCCGACGCCACCTGCTTGATCGCCGACCGGCGCGAGCGGCCGTCCGGCAGCGGCTTGAAGCGCTCGACCTCCTCGCCGCCCTCGCCGGAGTTCGAGCGGCCGCCGAAGGAGTTCAGCGCGATCGCCAGCGTCTCGTGCGCCTCCTTCGAGATCGAGCCGTAGGACATCGCGCCGGTGGCGAAGCGCTTGACGATCTCGGAGGCCGGCTCGACGGACTCGATCGGCACGGGCTCGCGCCCGATGTCGCCGGCCGTCTTGATCCGGAACAGGCCGCGCAGCGTCTTGAGCTGATCCTCCTGCACGTTCACCAGCCGGGCGAACTCGCGATAGCGCTCGGGCACGCCGAGGCGCACCGCATGCTGGAGCGTCGCCACGGTGTCGGGCGTCCAGGTGTGGGCCTCGCCGCGCAGGCGGTAGGCATACTCGCCGCCGACGTCGAGGGCGTGCCGGTAGACCGGCGCGTCGCCGAACGCGTCAGCGTGGCGGCGCACGGTCTCCTCGGCGATCTCGTCCATGCCGACGCCCTCGACCATCGTCGCGGTGCCGAAGAAGTCGCGCGCGACGAAGGCCGAGTTCAGGCCGACCGCGTCGAAGATCTGCGCGCCGCAATAGGACTGATAGGTCGAGATGCCCATCTTGGACATCACCTTGAGCAGGCCCTTGTCGATCGACTTGATGTAGCGGGTGACGATCTCGTCCTCGACGAGGTCCGGCGGGAACTCGTCCTTCATCGCGATTAGCGTTTCGAAGGCGAGGTAGGGGTTGATCGCCTCGGCGCCGTAGCCGGCCAAGCACGCGAAGTGATGGACCTCGCGGGGCTCGCCGGATTCGACCACGAGGCCGACCGAGGTGCGCAGGCCCTTGCGGATCAGGTAGTTGTGCACGGCCGCCGTCGCGAGCAGCGCCGGGATCGGGATGCGGTCGGGGCCGACCGCGCGGTCGGACAGCACGATGATGTTGTAGCCGCCGCGCACCGCCACCTCGGCGCGGTCGCAGAGGCGGTCGAGCGCGCCGTTCATCGCGGCAGCGCCCGTCGAGGCCGGGTAGGTGATGTCCAGGGTCTTGGTGTCGAAGCGATCCTCGAAGTGGCCGATCGAGCGGATCTTCTCGAGATCCCCATTGGTCAGGATCGGCTGGCGCACCTCCAGGCGCTTGCGGCGCGACGCGCCCTCCATGTCAAGGAGATTCGGCCGCGGGCCGATGAACGAGACGAGGCTCATCACGGCCTCCTCGCGGATCGGGTCGATCGGCGGGTTCGTCACCTGCGCGAAGTTCTGCTTGAAGTAGGTATAGAGCGACTTCGACTTGTCCGAGAGCGCCGAGAGCGGCGTGTCGGTGCCCATCGAGCCGACCGCCTCCTGGCCGGTCACCGCCATCGGCTGCATCAGCAGCTTGAGGTCCTCCTGGCTGTAGCCGAAGGCCTGCTGGCGATCGAGCAGCGACACGTCGGTGCGGCTCTCACGCGCCGTGACGGGCTTGAGGTCCTCCAGCACGATCTGGGTGTTCTTCACCCACTCGGCGTAGGGGTGGGCAGCGGCGAGCTCGCCCTTGATCTCCGCGTCGTCGACGATCCGGCCCTTCTGGAGGTCGATCAGCAGCATCCGGCCCGGCTGCAGGCGCCAGGACTGGACGATCTTCTCGTCCGGGATCGGCAGCACGCCCATCTCGGAGGCGAGCACGACGAGGCCGTCGTCGGTGACGATGTAGCGGGCCGGACGCAGGCCGTTGCGGTCGAGCGTCGCGCCGATCTGCCGGCCGTCGGTGAAGGCGACCGCCGCCGGGCCGTCCCACGGCTCCATCAGTGCGGCGTGATACTCATAGAACGAGCGCCGATCCTCGCCCATCAACGGGTTGCCGGCCCAGGCCTCGGGGATCAGCATCATCATCGCGTGAGCGAGCGGGTAGCCGCCCTGGACCAGGAATTCGAGGGCGTTGTCGAAGCAGGCGGTGTCGGACTGGCCCTCGTAGGAGATCGGCCACAGCTTCGAGATGTCGTTGCCGAACAGGTCGGAATCGACGCTGGCCTGGCGCGCCGCCATCCAGTTGACGTTGCCGCGCAGGGTGTTGATCTCGCCGTTGTGCGCGACCATCCGGTAGGGGTGGGACAGCCGCCACGTCGGGAAGGTGTTGGTGGCGAAGCGTTGGTGCACCAGCGCGATCGCCGAGACGAAGCGCGCGTCCTTCAGGTCGAGGAAGTAGTTCCCGAGCTGGTTGACCAGCACCATGCCCTTGTAGACGATGGTCCGGCTCGACACGGAGACGGGATAGAACTCCATCACCCGCGGGTCCTTGAGGCCGTAGACCTTGCCGGAGATCACCTTGCGGGCGACGTAGATCCGCCGCTCGAACGCGTCGTCGTCCGTGACCGAGGCCGGACGGCCGATGAAGAGCTGGCGGTGGTGCGGCTCGGTCTCCTTGACCGCCTTGCCGAGGTCTTCGGAATCGACCGGCACGTCGCGCCAGCCGAGCAGCGGCAGGCCCTCGTCGGCCAGCGCCTGGACGACGATGCCCTCGATGATCGCGCGCGGCTCCTCGGCCTTCGGCATGAAGAACTGGCCGATGGCGTAGTGCCCGGCTGCCGGCAGCGCGAAGCCGAGGCGCGCACACTCCTCGCTGAAGAACGCGTGCGGGATCTGCGTGAGGATGCCGCAGCCATCGCCCATCTTCGGGTCGGCGCCGACCGCGCCGCGATGGTCGAGGTTCTCGAGGATCTTCAGGCCCTGCGCGACGATCGCGTGGGTGCGCCGGTCGTGCATGTCGGCCACGAAGCCGACGCCGCAGCCGTCCCGCTCGTTGCCGGGATGGTAGGCGCCCTGCGCCGCGGGCAGCGCCGGATCGCGCACGATCAGCGGTGCGGCGCCGTCGCGCGCGGCCGGGACCATGTCCGCGTTGTCCGATGCACCCATGCCCGAATATCCCTGAAATTTCGACCCAACCCGACGACGAACGCCCATGCCCGCACGCGAGCATGTTTCGTGCCCGATCATCGACCGATGCCGGGGCCTTCTACTTCCCACGCATCGGGTTTCGGCCGGATCCGCCAGGGCGAGGAAGCGCCCGCGACCCGCGGGCTCGACACCGGCCCGAATTCAGCCGACGTGGGCCCGAAGCGCCACGGCGGCGAACGGTGTCAGATCTCGTTTCGACGTCACGACGACCACGTGCCGAAACCCTCTGCCCACGAGTCGGGCGCTACGGCGCGCCCCGGATGAATAAGACAGTCCTACTGTCCTAATAGGGAAAGCTGGCAGATTTTAAAAGCTCCAGCAAGGCCCGTTCACGGCCCGAGGCGGTGCCTTCATGACGCACCGGATCGGAGACTCGGCGGGCTCCACCGCGGTCGGATCCGATCGCGCAGCCCGGGCCAACCTCTTCCTGCCCGGATTACCCCGCATTTGTGCCCGAATCGTCACGTCAAACAGGTTTCGCCGAGCACAAGCGGCGTGCGGGGCAACGACCCTGACGGAACCGCCGAAGGTCCCGCGCGACGCGGGCCTTCGGCACGAACCGGGGCGATGTCCGTCGTGCCGGCATCGCCCCCGAACGAGCCGAGCGCCGAAGGCAATCGGGCGATCTTGATACGACGCGGAGGTCTGCCATGAAACACCCGACGCTCCGCTTCGGTCTCGCGGCCTGCGCCCTGTTGTTGATGCTCGGAGGCACGGCGCACGCCCAGTACGCGTTCGACGACGAGATCATGCCGCCGCGCGCGGTGGTGTGGCGTCTGGCCGATCGCGGCTTCACCGGGATCGCGCGGCCCCGCTTCGACGGGCGCGCCTACGTGGTCGAGGCCTTCGCTCCGAACGGCGCGCGGATGCGCCTGTTCGTCGATGCGGCCGACGGCGCGATCCTCGGCCGTCAGCGCCTCGACGCGCCGCCGACGGCCCTCGCGCGGCCGGTCCCGGGTTTCGGCTGGACGGAGGAGGACGAAGCGCCGCGCCGGGCGTTCCGCCAGGCCGAGCGCTTCGCTCCCCCCGCCGACATCCCGATGCCCGGGGAGCGAGGCGTGCCGCTGCGGCGCGATCGCGACCCGGAGGCTGGTCCGATCCGGCCCGACGATGCAATCGGTTCGCAGGGACGCGCGGCCTCCGAGCCGAACCCGCACGGGCTGAACCCCGATGCGCGCGGGCGCTCCGAGACCCCGCGGAAGATCGCGCGGATCGGCACCCCGGCCAAGGTGCCGGATGCGAAGGCGCCGCAGCGTGCAGGGCCGGACGCACCCAGGCTCCGACCTGCGGAGGCCGCGCAACCCGCGGTCAAGCCCGAGGCGCCGGTCGCGGCGGTGGAGACATCGAGACCCGCATCGCCTACCGCGACCCCGGCCGCCGTGCAGCCGCCCTCGGACGGGTCCGTGGCCTCGTCCGCGGAGACGCCTGCTGCGGCCACATCCGGCAAGTCCGCCGTGCAATCCTGGAAGGACCCGCAGCCGGAGGGCAAGCGCAACGTCCGCGTGATCGGTGGCGCGACGGTGGTGCCCGGCACCGCCGAGAAGGAGCCCGGCGCGGCACCGTAGCCGGTGGTCACGCGCCTGGGACGATCAGGCGCTCGTCCCCGCAGAACAGGGTCAGCGAGTCGGCCCGCGCGATGGCACAGAGGGTCATGTCGTGCAGCCGCGCCCGGTCGATGGCCAGCGAGGTCGGCGCCGAGATCGCCACCAGCACCGATGCGCCGAAATGGGCGGCCTTCTCCACCATCTCGAACGAACAGCGGCTGGTGATGACGAGGAAGCCTTCGGCCGGATCGGTGCTGCCGCGCATGAGGGCGCCGATCAGCTTATCGAGGGCGTTGTGCCGGCCGACATCCTCGCGCACCGCCACGAGGCTCCCGTCGAGCCGGGCCCAGGCGGCGGCGTGCGCGGCGCGCGTCTCGCGCCCGAGCGCCTGGGCGGTCCCAAGGTCCGACAGCGCCCGCTCAATCGCCGCGATGCCGACCCGGACCGGCTGCGCCGCGCCGCGCATCTCCGCCCTGGGCAGCGCGGCAAGGTCCTCGATGCCGCAGACGCCGCAGCCCGTCCGCCCGCTCATGGCGCGCTTGCGGGCCAAGTGCTCGCGCAGGCGCCCCGGCGCGAGGTCGATCACCAGCCGCAGGCCCCCCTCTCCCGGCTCGACCGCGGCCGACCGGATCTCGTCGGCGGCGGCGACGATGCCCTCGGTCAGGCTGAAGCCGTAGGCGAAATCCTCGAGATCGGCGGGGGTCGCCATCATCACGGCGTAGGGCACGCTGCCGTAGACGAGGTTGACCGGCATCTCCACGGCGAGCGCGCGCGTGTCCGCGCGCGGCCGAGGATCTCCGTAGGCAACGACCCGCGTGGGGACCCGCGTCGCGGTGACCGGCACTCCCTCGTCCCCCTGCCTGCGCCGTTCGTCGGTCATGCGCACCGTGCCTGCGGGTCCCGTTGCGTCGGGTCCCGTTGCGCAAGTCTATAACAGGTCTTCCGGCGGTGGGTGGCACCTGCTCGGCAGGATGCCTTGCCGGATGCCGCCTTGGGCGGTCCGTTGCGGGGTAAGCATCGGCCAAGGCTGGCCGAACAGGCCTGCGGCAATGACGGCTCTCCCACCGCCGGACGCCGGGAGAGCCCGTGATGCGACGCTTGTGCGGTTGCACGGTGAGCGCCCTTGTGGTCTGACACCGCCATCGGACGACCGGGTTCTGCGCGCTCATGGGGCGGGTCTCACGGGGCGGTCCGGGACGCTGACCGATCCCGCGGACGGACGACGCCGCCGAGACGGGGCAGTCGGCGGGATCAAGATGTTCCAAGGGAACCGCGAGAGAGCCATGCGGACGGCGCAGACGACAAACCGCTCACGTTGGGGGCTCGCCGCACTCGGCACGGCCCTCCTTTCGTCCTCGCAGGCGTTGGCTGCCGGCTTCGGCCAGCCCGAGCCGTGGCAGATGGATCGTCAGATCGCGGTCACGGAGAACGCGCGCGACATCCATTCCTTCGAGCACGGGATGCACTGGCTCTCGCTCGCCATCTCCGTGTTCGTGCTCGGCCTGATCCTATGGTGTATCTTCCGCTTCAACGAGAAGCGGAACCCGACGCCGTCGAAGACGACCCACAACACCCTGGTCGAGGTCGCCTGGACGATCGTCCCGGTGCTGATCCTCGTCGCCGTCGCGATCCCGTCGTTCCGCCTCTTGCGCGTCCAGCTCTCGGACCCGAAGTCCGACGTGATGATCAAGGTCACCGGCCACGCGTGGTACTGGTCCTACGAGTACCCGGCCGACCAGGGCGGGGGCTTCGCCTTCGACGCCAACCTCGACGAGGACAAGCAGCCCCGGCTGCTCCAGGCCGACAACGAGATGGTCGTGCCGATCAACAAGATCGTGAAGATCCAGGTCACCGCCGCCGACGTGCTGCACTCCTGGGCGATGCCGTCCTTCGGCTTCAAGATTGACGCCGTGCCAGGCCGCCTGAACCAGTTCTGGTTCAAGGCCGACCGCGAGGGCACCTATCACGGCCAGTGCTCGGAGCTCTGCGGTCAGCGCCACGCCTTCATGCCGATCGTCGTCCGCGTGGTGAACGATCAGGCCTACGCGCAGTGGCTCTCCGAAGCGAAGACCAAGTACGCCCGCGTCGACGACGGGGCCAAGTTCGCTGACGCCCACTAGCGGCGCCTCCCGGACCGGCGCCGTCCGCGGCCCCGGTCCGGTCCTCACCCGGACGATTTCGAGAGAACCCGACAAGGCTCTGATCAGATGGCAACCGCCGCAGCGCATGCAGGGGCCCACGAGGCCCACGACCACAAGCCCACCTTCTTCGCCCGCTGGTTCCTCTCGACGAACCACAAGGACATCGGCACGCTCTACCTGCTGTTCGCGTTCTGCGCGGGCATGATCGGCGCGTTCCTCTCCTTCGGCATTCGGATGGAGATGGAGGAGCCAGGCCTCCAGTACTTCTCCAACCCGCAGACCTACAACGTCTTCGTCACCGGCCACGGCCTCATCATGGTGTTCTTCATGGTGATGCCCGCGCTCATCGGCGGGTTCGGCAACTGGTTCGTGCCCCTGATGATCGGCGCGCCGGACATGGCGTTCCCGCGCATGAACAACGTCTCGTTCTGGCTCACGGTGGCGGGCTTCTGCAGCTTGGTCTGCTCGCTGTTCGTCGAGGGCGCACCGGGCGCTTCCGGTGCCGGCACCGGCTGGACCGTGTACCCGCCGCTCTCCACCGCCGGACATCCGGGGCCGGCCGTCGACTTCGCGATCTTCGCGCTCCACCTCTCGGGGGCCGGCTCGATCCTCGGGGCGATCAACTTCATCACCACGATCCTGAACATGCGCGCGCCGGGCATGACGCTGCACAAGATGCCGCTGTTCGCCTGGGCCGAGCTCGTCACCGCGTTCCTGCTGCTGCTCTCGTTGCCGGTGCTCGCCGGCGCGATCACCATGCTGCTCACCGACCGCAACTTCGGCACGACCTTCTTCGACCCGGCCGGCGGCGGCGACCCGATCCTCTACCAGCACCTGTTCTGGTTCTTCGGCCACCCCGAAGTCTACATCATGATCCTGCCGGCCTTCGGCATCGTCAGCCACATCATCTCGACGTTCTCGAGGAAGCCCGTGTTCGGCTACCTCGCGATGGCCTACGCGATGGTGGCGATCGGCGTCGTCGGCTTCGTGGTGTGGGCGCACCACATGTACACGGTCGGCCTGTCGCTCCAGACGCAGTCGTACTTCGTCTTCGCCACGATGGTGATCGCGGTGCCGACGGGGGTGAAGATCTTCTCCTGGATCGCGACGATGTGGGGCGGCTCGATCCGCTTCACCGCGGCGATGCACTGGGCGGTGGGCTTCATCTTCCTGTTCACGGTCGGCGGCGTCACCG
>NZ_CAXTBY010000119.1:0-11126 GCF_964242245.1 uncultured Methylobacterium sp.
TCCTTCTCGCGCCGGTCGCAGGAGCGGCAGGGCTCCTGCATCCAGTCGGTGCCGCGATAGGCTGTGAAAGCGGGGGAATTGGCCCAGATGTCGCCGAGGCTGTGCTCGGTGACGTACCAGAACTCAAGCTGACTGATCGTCTCGGCGGCATGGCACGGCAGAACCTTGCCCTGCGGCGTCACGTTGATCAGCTTCCGGCCCCAGCCGCCGGCGCAGGCCTTGGGGTACTTGGCGTAGTAGTCCGGCACGACGAGGTCGATGACGAGCTGACCCCTGAGGCGCTCGCGTGCGGCCTCGACGATGCGGATCGAGGCGTCGACCTGGACCTTGTCCGGCATCAGGGCGGCGCGGTTGACGTAGGCCCAGCCGTAATACTGCGTGTGGGCGACCTCCAGCCGCTTGGCGCCGAGCTTGACCGCGAGGTCGATGAAGCCCTCGACCTCGTGGATGTTGCCGCGGTGGATCACCGCGTTCAGGGTCAACGGCAGGCCGAGTTCGACGACGCGGGCCGCGAACGCCATCTTCTGCGGCTGCGCGTTCCTCAGGCCGCCGATCTTCTCGGCGTTGGCCGCATCCACCCCCTGCACCGAGAGCTGCACGTGGTCGAGGCCGACATCGTAGAGCGCCTGGAGCTTGGCGAGCGCTGCGCCGACGCCGGAGGTGATCAGGTTGGAATAGAGCCCGAGCTTGGCGCAGGTCTCGGTGATCTCGACGATGTCGCCGCGCGCCGTCGGCTCACCGCCGGAAAGGTGGACGTGGAGCACGCCGAGCGCCGCCGCCTCGGTCAGCACCCGCTGCCAGGATGCGGTGTCGAGTTCGCGCGAGCGCCGGTCGAGGTCGAGCGGGTTCGAGCAGTACGGGCAGCGCAGGGGACAGCGGTGGGTCAGCTCGGCCAGCAGCCCGACGGGAGCGGGAAGCGCCGGCGTGTTCGGGGTCAGCGCGTTCATCGCTCCAACACCCGCTTGGTCGCGAGATCGTTCAGCATCGCGAGGATGTCGGCCTCGATCACCCGCGGATCGGCCGCATAGGTCTCGCCGAGCTTGTTCGCGATGTCCGCGACCGTCATCCCGCCGTCCACGAGGGTGAGCACAGCCACGGCGTTGTCGTCGAGGTCGAAGGTCCGCTCGGGGGCGAGCAGGACGTGCTTGTTCCGGGTCTCGTCGAACCGCATCCGGACCCCGCGCGGCAGGCGCGGCACGTCGGAGGCCGTCAACCGCAAGGCTCCGGTCGCCGCGGCGGACCGCTCGGCGACGAGCCCGATGCCGGGCGTCCAGGCATCCGGCGGGATCAGGCCGGGAGCGACGTAGGCGAAGTACAGGGCGTCGAGTTGCGTCCACAGCACGGTGCACTTGAAGGTCAGCGCCGCCATCGCCTGACGCTGAAGCCCCGGCGTCGTGGCGTGCCGCTTGACGTAGTCGAGGGCGAAGTCGGCGTCCCGCGGCGCCTGCGTCATGCGCTTCTCGAAGTAGGCCAGCGTATCCTTGGTGATGAAGTCATAGTTCTTCAGCATCCCCGAGACGCGCTCGGAGATGATCGTCGGCGAGAACATTTCGGTGAGCGACGAGGCGATCGCTTCCAGCAACGAGCGCTCCGCCACGAAGTGGACGTAGGCCTCGACCGAGAACTTCGTCGCCGAGAGGATGCCGCGGGTCGATTCGACGTAGTCGCGGGAAAAGCCCACGCCCTCGGCGAGCTTCAGCCAGCGCTCGATGCCGCCGTCGCCGGGCGCGTCGCCGTCGTGGTCGACGATGCGCTGGCGCCAGATCCGGCGGAGCGCCGCGTCCGTCATGCGGGCGAGCACCGCGGCGTCCTTCACCGGGATCATCGCCTGGTAGTAGTAGCGGTTGAGCGCCCAGGCCCGAACCTGATCCTTGTTGAGCTTGCCGTCGTGCAGCAGGCGGTGGAACGGATGCAGGTTGTGGTAGCGGCGCGCACCGATGTCGCGCAGCGCCGCCTCCAGTTCGTCGGGGCTCAGCAGGCGCTCGGCCGCACTCGTGTCGGGCGTGGGGAAGACTGCGTTCATGGCGTGACCAGCGTCCGTTCGGATGCGTTTCCCGGCTTCTTCTCACGGGCCGCTTCGTGTCTCGGCGGCCTTCGCACGATCAGACCCGTGCGCGTTACCTCCAAAGATAGGCCGCGCGGCGGACAATTGCCAACCGGCGGGACCCTAAAGGCTCAGCGCGAGGCCGTCATGGGCCACGCTCCATCCGTCCGCCTCGATGCGGCCGCGCTCGGGCGAATCCTCGATGAGCACCGGATTGGTGTTGTTGATGTGGACGAAGATCTTCCGTCCGATCGCGAGATTCTGGAAACCTGCGACCGAACCGCCTTCGCCCCGCATCGGAACGTGACCCATGCGCCAGCCGGTCTTCGTGCCGACGCCGGCCCGGATCATGTCGTCGTCGTACAGGACCGTGCCGTCGAACAGGAGGGCGTCGACGCCCGCGATCCGCGCCCTGAGGGCATCGGTGACGCGGGCGCATCCGGGAATGTAGGCCAGCCGCCGGCCGCCGGCCTCGATCATCGCGCCGACCGTGCTGTCGGTCTCCGCACCGATTTCGAGCTGCGCATCCTCGAGCCAGAGCGGCACCTTGCCGGGCACCGGGAACAGCGTCACGGAGAGGCCGGGCAGCGGCTCGAAGGGCGCAGCCAGCGTGACCGCCTCGCGGGTGACGACGCCCTCGGCCATCACGTCGAACACCCGGTTGGCGTTGATCGAGTCGAGGATGCCGCGGGTGGCGTGGAGCGCGTAGGGCTGGCTTTCACGCAACGTCAGCAGCCCTGCAACGTGATCGACGTCGCCGTTGGTCAGCAGCACGGCCCGGATCGGCGAGTGGCGCAGGCCCGCTCGCGGATGCAGCGCGGGCGTCTCGGACAGTTGCTGCCGGATGTCCGGTGAGGCGTTCACCAGGAGCCAGTCGGTACCGTCCGGCGAGACCGCGATGCTCGACTGGGTGCGCGGCCTGACGCGCGCGGGCTCCGCACGGGCCAGGGCGCAGATCGGACAGCGGCAGTTCCACTGGGGAAGACCGCCGCCGGCAGCCGAGCCGAGAATCACGACATGCATGGATGTCTCCAAGCTGCCCACCGATCCCCGGCCCGGCGCAACACCTCAGTTGAAGGTGTCGATCTCGGCGGACTCGTAGCTCGTGACTTCCATTCCGACGCAGATTTCGGAAACGATCGGGGCTGCCCACGTCATGACGTTTCTCCTTGGCATTTCAAACATCCGGCGTTCGGGAGCCCAAACTTTAAGAGGACCCTAAGACGCTGATGGCGCTCTGGTTTCCGGCGCCGCGCAGATATCGCCAATTCCCTGCCCGCCTTCAAGCACTAAATTGCCGGATGCTCCCAATTTTTCGTGAGGGACGGTCAGTGCCGGTAATCGGGCCCGCGGGAATCGAGCATGAAGCCACGGCCCCGCACGGTGACGAGGATCGGCCCTCCGTAGCGGACGAAGTCGGCCATCTTCGCGCGCAGGTAGCCGACGTACACGTCGACGACGTTGAGCGAGGGGCCGCCCTGGCTCGCCCACAGCCGCTCGAAGATCTCGCCGCGCGAGACCGGACGGTTCACGCTCTCCATCAGCATGGCGAGGAGTTCGGCCTCCCGGGGCGTGAGGCGGGCCGAGGCCTCGCCGCAGCTCACCTGCCGCGTGTCGAGGTCGAGCGCGAGCTTGCCGGCGCTCACCAGCGTCCGCGGCCCATACGCAGCCTGCCGCCGCATCAGGTGGGTTTTCAGCCGCGCGACCAACTCGTCGAAGACGAACGGTTTGACGATGTAGTCGTCAGCGCCGAGCGCCAGACCCTCGGCCCGATCGCAAATCTCGTCGCGGGCGCTGAGGAACAGGATGGGACCGGGATAGCCGCCCTCGCGCAAGGATCGGCACACCTCGTGGCCCGAGCCGTCCGGCAGCGTGATGTCGAGCACGACCGCCCCGGGCACCTCCACGCGCGCGGCCGACAGCGCGTCGCCGACGCCCGCGGCGGTGCCGACGGAGAAGCCCTCGGCCTCCAGCCCGCGGGCCAGCAGGCTTCGGATGTCGACGTCATCCTCAACGACGAGGATTCGCGTCATGCCGCGTCGTCCTTCCGCTGATGCACGTCGTTTTCCGATGCGAGGTCGAGAGCCGGGATGTCAAGGGTCACCCGCGCGCCGCGCCCGTCCGGTCCGGAGCCGAGCAGGATTGCGCCATCATGCTGCCCGACGAGCCAATGCGCCAGGGCCAAGCCGATGCCGAACCCCATCTCGGCCGGGCGAGGCCCGCGGCGGAAGCGCTCGAACAGGGTCTTCTCGGCGCCGCCGAAGCCGGGTCCGTCGTCGGTCACGGTGATGCGGGCCGACGCCTCGCCGCCGAGCGCGACGATGATGCGGCTGAGGCCGGTGGCGTGGCGCAACGCGTTGTCGATCACGCCCTCGACGACCTGCCGCAGCCATTCCCGGTCGGCGAGGAGCCACACGTCGCGCGTCCCGGGCTCCAGCATCAGGACCACCCGGCGCCGGGCCGCCTCGGAGGCGAGGTTGTCCACGGCTTCCGCCAGCACCGGCATGACGGCGAGCGCCCGGCGGTCGAGCTCGATCTCGCCGGATTCCGAGCGGGCCACGCGCAGGAGATCCTCGACGCGCCGCTTGAGGCGCAGCGCCCGCTTCCGGATGGTGGCGAAGGCGGGCGCGTGATCGATGCTGCGATTGCCGGCGCGGGCAGCGAGGTCGCATTCACCCAGGATCACGGTGAGCGGGGTGCGCAGTTCGTGGCTCACGTCGGCGAAGAAGCGGCGGCGCGATCGGTCGACGGCTTCCAGGCGGGCGTTGGCCGCGCGCAGATCGGCCGTACGGGCTTCGACGGTGTCTTCCAGGGCGGCGCGGTCGGCGGCGACCCGGCCCTCGCGGCGGGACAGGCGGGCGGCCATGCGGTTGAAGTTCGCCACGAGCAGGCCGAGTTCGTCCCGGGTCGCGACGGAGAGCCGGGTGTCGAGGTCTCCGCCGCCGACGGCACCGGCCGCGCGCCGCACCGCCTCGATCCGCGCGAGCGTCGGCCGCGTGATGCTGCGCCACAGCACCGCGACGAGGACGAGCGCCGTCAGCAGCGCCAGCGCCGCGGCAATGCGCAGGCGCTGCGACAGGGCGCGCGCCGCGTCGGAGCCCAGCACCATGCTGCGCCGCTCGGCCTCGATCAGGAACGAGAGCGGCTGCCCGGTCATCGCGCCGAACCCGTTGAGCGCACCCTTGATCGCGTCCTGGCGTGCACCCGGGTCGGTCCGGCGTCCGATCTGCGCCACCTGCCGGTCGAGGATGACGCGGGCGGCCCGCAGTTGCGCCATCGGCCGGCTGCGAAGCGCGTACTGCATCCGGTCCTGCGGATCGTCGCTGGCGCTCACGGTCCTGGCCAGCGCCTCGTCGACGGTGGTCAGCGCCCGGTCGGCGTTGGCGCGGGCGATGCTCATCGCCTCGGGCGTGGCGTCGGGATTGCCGACGGTCTCCACGGCGGCCATCCCGAACTGCGTCATCCGGCCCGACAGCTCGGCCAGGAGTTCGAGGCGCCCCTGCGCGGCGAGCGTGCGGTCGATCGTCCGTTCGGCCGCGCCGATTGCGGCGAGCACGCCGGCCGCCGCCAGCACGACGACGAGCGCGATCGACCCGAGCAGCAGTGCGAAGCGGATCTTGAGCGAGCGCATCGTTCCCGTCCCGGCCGCGGCTTTCCGCGCGGTCCTTGCGTCACGATCCCTTCGCCGAAGAGGCGGTCTCGTCAAGATGCCGCGGACTGGGCGGCCCCTCGGGGATGCTCAGTCCTGCGCGGCGATCCCGTCCGATCCCGCCTCGACCGCGCGCGTCTCCTCCACCTCCGGGGCGACCTGTCCGTAATTCAGCACGGCGACCAGGGTGACGCCGCCGAAGACGTTGCCGAGCAGCGTCGGCAGGAAGAACCGCTGCGCGTAGTCGGCCATCGTCGCCGCCCCCGTCACCACGAGGTAGAAGCCCTCCACCGAGCCGGCGACGACGTGGGCCAGCCCGCACAGCGAGACGAGCCACGTCATCAGCGCGATCACGAACGGCGCCGCGTTGCCGGTCGCGGGCAGGATCCACACCATCAGCGCGATCATCCAGCCGGCGAAGACCGCCTTCAGCACCGTGTCCCGGAACGGAAACGCGATGGCGTCGCGACTGATCTCGGCAAATGCCGTCTTCACTCCGGGCTCGAAGGCGCCGGAATGGGCCAGCACCAGCGCGATCGCCAGCGTCGCCAGGATGTTGCCCGAGAGCACGATCACCCAGAGGCGCAGGACCCGCAGCGCGGTCTTCACCGAGCGGTCGTGCAGCAGGGGCAGGATCGGGGTGATGGTGTTCTCGGTGAACAGTTGCTGGCGCCCGAGCACCACCACGAGGAAGCCGACGGCGTAGCCCATCGAGGTGAGGATCTTGGTCCAGTCAGCCGTCGGCAGGTGGGTCTTGAGCACGCCGGGGACGATCAGGGACAGGGCGATGCTCAGGCCCGCCGCGAACGCCGAGAGGAACAGGCTCACCCCGTGCCGGCGCAGCTCCTCGTCGCCCCCGCGCCGGATCACCTCGTGCAGGACGTAGGCGTCCGGCCGTCCGATCTCCGCCACGGTCTCCTTGAGCGCGTCGTGCTTGGATTCCTTCTCGGCCCGGTCCGGTCCATCCATCGCGCAAGCGCCTCTCCCTGCCGGTTTCGCGCTCGGCTCAGCCTCGGAGCCGGCCGACCAGGGCCTCGATCTCGGCGCGCGCCCGCGCGACCGCGCCGGCATCCCGGCCGCGGGCGACGATGCGGTTGGCAAATCCCGCCTGCGTCATCGACGGGTACGAGCCGATCGACACGTCGGCGTAGCGCCCGGCGATCTCGGAGAGGTCGGCCGCGTAGGTGCCCTCGGGCACGTTGCCTGCCTCGACCGTCTCCGACAGCACCCGCCTGCCGGTCGGCAGGGTCGGGCCGACCGCGTCGAGCATCGCCTGCATGATCGCGGGGACGCCCGCCATGACGATGACGTTGCCGATCCGGAAGCCCGGCGCCTTGGAGATCGGGTTGGCGATGAGGTCCGCACCGTCCGGGATGCGGGCCATGCGCAGGCGCGCCGGGTTGAGATCCTCGGGCCTGTGCCGCTCCAGCAGCATCGCGCGGGCGCGGGGATCGACATCGATGCCAACGCCGAAGGCCTGCGCGATGCAGTCGGCGGTGATGTCGTCGTGGGTCGGGCCGATGCCGCCGGTGGTGAAGAGGTAGGTGTAGGCCGCCCGCAGCGCGTTCACGGCGCCGACGATCGCGCCGGGCTCGTCGGGCACGATCCGCACCTCGCGCAGGTCGATCCCGACCGCCGTGAGATAGTCGGCGATCGTGCCGATGTTCTTGTCCTTGGTGCGGCCCGACAGGATCTCGTCGCCGATGACGAGGATCGCTGCGGTGATGGTGTTCGGATCGTTCGTCATGCGCACCTGAGCTGTCGGGGTGCCGCTCAAGTAGCGCGCTCGGCCCGGCGCGACCACACGCCGAGCTTCCGGCCGCCGCCGCAGCTCCGTAAGGACCGACGGTCCGTTCGACCCCGAGCCTCGCTTGAGCCCCGACCGATGCAATTTTCCGCGCCCCTCATCGAAGGCCGGCTGGTGCAGCGCTACAAGCGCTTCCTCGCCGACGTGATGCTCGCCGACGGCACGACGGTCACCCCCCACTGCGCGAATCCCGGCGCGATGATGGGCCTCAACGCGCCCGGAAGCCGGGTGCTGCTCTCGGAAGCGAACAGCCCGTCGCGCAAACTCAGGTACTCCTGGGAGCTGGTGGAGGCGGACCTGCCCGGCGGTGCGCAATGGGTCGGCATCAACACGCTGCGCCCCAACGCCCTCGTCGCCGAGGCGTTTCACGCCGGGCGCCTCGCGCCGCTCGCGGGCTACACGCTGCTGAGGCCCGAGGTCCGCTACGCCGCCGCGAGCCGCGTCGACTTCCTGGCGAGCGGGGAGGGCGTTCGGCCAGCCCACGTCGAGGTCAAGAACTGCCACCTGATGCGCCGGCCCGGGCTCGCCGAGTTCCCCGACTGCGTCGCCGCCCGCAGCGCCCGCCACATGCGCGACCTCGCCGAGGTGGTCGCGGCCGGCGGCCGGGCGGTGGTGATCGTCGTCGTGCAGATGGCGGCGGAGAGGTTCGATGTCGCCCGCGACCTCGACCCGGCCTTCGACCGTGCGTTCCGCGCGGCGCGCGCCGCGGGCGTCGAGACCCACGCCTATCGCTGCCGGATCGACCCGCGAGGCGTGACGATCGCGGACGAGATTCCGATCGTCACGCCGGGCTGAGCCGACCCTTCACCCAAATCCTCGCAGCATGTTAGATTTGCTCGCGAGCCGAGCCTGCCGCACCCGCTGCCCGAGGCGTCCCCATGGCTGATTCCGCGGTCCTTGAACCAGTCCTGTTCGATGCTGCCGGATTCCGTGAGTTCCTTGACACCCGCCCGCCCGAGGAGCGCTGGGAACTGATCGAGGGTCTACCCATGCAGTCGGCGGCGCCTCGAATCGGACATCAGCGTATCGCCAGCAACTTCGAGCGCCACCTCAACGCGGCGCTGCGCACGGGTCGACCCGGGTGGCGCGCCGACCGCGAGATCGGGATCGAGGTGTCGAGCCGTTCGAGCTACCGACCCGAGCCCGAGGTGACGGTGATCGATGCGATGGTCGACACCGAGCGCAGCTTCACCGAGCGCTTCTACCTCGTCATGGAGGTGCCGTCGGCGAGCGATCGCGGCCGGGTGCTTGCCAGCAAGATCCGGTTCTATCGCGCGCATCCGTACAACCGCTTCATCGTGATCGTCGATCAGGACGCGATCGAGATCACGATCCACGAACGCGACGCGGCCGGTGCATGGCATGTTCGCGTTCTGCGAAGGCTGGAGGACGCGTTCACGCTGGCCGGGCTCGGAACGATCTGCGCGGTGAGCGCGCTCTACGAGAACACACGGCTCGATCCGCGCCACATTCAAATCCCCTGATTGGACGTTCCATACAACGAAGGCGCCGCAGACGCCCGAGTGAGAGCGAGGACTTGAGTACGCCTTCTACGAGGCGCTCTTAATCCACTCTCTCGAACATCAGGTTGAGGCGCGTGCGCGCCACCTCGCGGTAGCCGTGGCCTTCCAGCAATTTCGGAAGATCGAGCTGCCACTGGTCGGTCCCGTTCTCGACGAGCATCAGCCGCGGCAGCAGTTCGGCCGGCGCCTCGCGCAGGAACGGCTCCAGGATCAGGTCCTCGGAGCCTTCCACGTCGAGCTTGATCGCGTCGATGCGGGTCAGGTCCTCGCCGCGGACGAGGTCCATCAGCGTCACCGCCGGCACCTTGATCTGCGCGCCCTCGTTGGTGCCGACGATCTTCAGGCTCGATTCGCCGCGGTTGCGCGGATCGATGAACAGGGTGAGCGCGCCCGCCTTGTCGGCGACCGCGCAGGCCACCGCCTTGACCGTATGGAACGGATTCTGGGCGATGTTGTAGGTCAGCCGATCGAACACGTCGGGCTGCGGCTCGACCGCGAGGATGCGCGCGTGCGGGCCGGCGAAGCTCGCGACGAACAGGGCGTAGGCGCCGATATTGGCGCCGATGTCGAGGAAGACGCAGCCCGGCGCGAGCCGCGCCCGCAGCACGGCGCGCTCCTGCGGGTCGAAGAATTGCGGCGTGAACAGCACCTTCTTCTCGCAGTTGTTGTTGTAGGGGTGCAGCCGCATCCGCGCGCCGAGCCGCTCGACATCCAGCGGCCTGCCCCGCATCAGCGAGATCGCGATGCGGCGCAGGAGCATCGCCAGCCGCCGGCCGCTCCAGGAACCGGCCGGGATGCGGGCCGTCCGCCGCGCGATCGCGGCGACGAGGCCGGTGGGGGCGTAGGTGCCGTAGGGCTGGGAATCGTGCATGTCCGGGCCTGATGCCAGCCGGGCCGCGCGCCGGCAAGCACGCCCGCGTTGCCCTCAGCCGCAGGACCGTTCTAAGCGGAGCGGGCGCGGGGAAGGACAGGGCGATGGACAGCTTCGATTCGGGCGGCGTGCGAATCGCCTACATCGACGTGCCGGCGGTGGGCGGAAGCGGCGATCCGGTGCTGCTGATCCACGGCTTCGCCTCGAACCATGCGGTGAACTGGGTCAACACCCTCTGGGTCCGGACGCTCAGCCAAGCCGGCTACCGCACGGTCGCATTGGACAACCGCGGCCACGGCGAGAGCGAGAAGCTCTACGACCCGGAGGCCTACGGCTCCGAGGACATGGCGGGCGACGCAGTGGGCCTCCTCGACCACCTCGGCATCGGGCGGGCCGACGTGATGGGCTACTCGATGGGCGGCCGCATCGCCGCGCACATCGCCCTCGACCATCCGACCCGCGTCCGCTCGGCCCTGATCGGCGGCCTCGGCATGCACCTCGTGGAGGGCAGGGGGCTGCCCGCGGGCATCGCCGAGGCCCTGGAAGCGCCCGCCGGCACGCCGGCGCCGAACCCGACCGCCGCGGCCTTCCGCACCTTCGCCGAGCAGACCAGGAGCGACCTGCGCGCGCTCGCGGCCTGCATGCGCGGCTCGCGCCAGACGCTGTCGCGGGCCGAGATCGCGCAGATCGTCGTGCCGGTGCTGGTCTCGGTCGGCACGCTCGACACCGTGGCGGGCGACGGTCCGGGGCTGGCGGCCCTGATGCCGAACGCCCGCGCGCTGGACCTCGCGGGCCGCGACCACAGCACCGCTGTCGGTGCCAAACAGCACCGCGACGGAGTGCTGGCGTTCCTGGCCGCCCGGCCCTGAGGCGACAACGCCGAGCGCATCGCTTCGAAGGACGCCGGAACGCAGCGGCGGATCGGGCCAGGATTGACCGTCCCGCCCGCCTCGACTAGGAACGCCCCGTCGGTGGGGCTCTTCAGGGGCCGTGCGGCATTTTCATACGCACCCGCGAGCGGCCCCAACCCGCTCTGTCGTCCCGGGCCCTTGAGGCTTGCGGGAAGAGGAGGGCGCGTTCCTCGATCTCGATACCGAGAGGACACGCGATGTCGAAGCGCATCCAGGCGAAGCACAAGCTCGATCGCCGCATGGGGCAGAACATCTGGGGCCGCCCCAAGAGCCCCGTCAACCGCCGCGAGTACGGCCCCGGCCAGCACGGCCAGCGCCGCA
>NZ_CAXTBY010000120.1:0-10947 GCF_964242245.1 uncultured Methylobacterium sp.
GGCTTCAAGCCCGCCTCGATCTCGGCCCGGCGCGGCTCCAGGAACGGCGGCAGGGCGAGACCCTCCCCGAGGCGGTCGAGCGGCTCGTCGGCGGTGAAGCCGGGGCCGTCGGTGGCGATCTCGAACAGGATGCCGTTGGGCTCGCGGAAATACAGGCTGCGGAAGTAGTAGCGGTCGACCGGGCCGCTCGACGGCATGCGCCGCGCCTTCAGCCGGTCGGCCCAGGCTGCGTAGTCCGCATCCGGAATGCGGAAGGCGACGTGGTGCACGGCGCCGGCGCCCTGGCGGCCCGGCGCGGACGCGTCGGCAGCCACCTGCACCTCGGCTGCCGGACCGCCCGCGCCCATGGTGAAGACGCGAACCGCACCGTCGGGCGTCTCGAAGCTCCGGTCGTAGGACATGCCGAGAACGTCCACGAGCACGGCCTCGGTGCGCTCGAGGCTCGCGACCGCGAGGCGGATCGGCCCGAGACCTCGGATCTGATGCGCGTCCGGCACGGGGCTGTACGCCCACGGGTGTGCTTCGCCCGTGCCGCCGTCGTCGACGAGGGCGAGGCGCTGGCCCTCGGCATCCTCGAAATCCAGGGTCAGGCGGCCGTCGCGCTCGGTCGGTTCCGCGTGCGCAACGCCCTCGCGGGCGAGGTGCGCGCGCCACCAGTCGATCGTCCCGGGGCCTGCAACCCGCAGGTGCGTCCGGGTGATGCTGTTGCTGCCGCGCCGCTCGCGCGCCGCCGGCCAGTCGAAGAAGGTCAGGTCGGTGCCCGGCGCGGCGACCCCGTCTGCGTAGAACAGGTGGTAGGCCGAGACGTCGTCCTGGTTGACCGTCTTCTTGACGAGGCGAAGACCGAGCACGCGGGTGAAGAAGTCGTGGTTGTCCGCGGCCTGCGCGGTGATCGCGGTGACGTGGTGGACCCCGGTGAGCTGCATCGGGACGGCGGATCAGAAGTCCGTCGGCCGGCCGGCGGCGACGACCAGCATCCGCCCGTCGGCGAAGGTGCGGGCGCCGGCGCGGCGGATGTCGGCCTGCGTGACGTTGGCGACGAGCGCGTTGCGGCGCGCGATGTAGTCCATGCCCAAGCCCTCGAAGGCGATCTGCACGAGCTGATGCGCGATCTTCGTGGAGGTGTCGAACCCGAGCGCGTAGGAGCCGGTGAGGTAGTCCTTGGCCTTCTGCAACTCGTCGTCGTCGGGCCCGTCCGTGATGAGCCGGCCGATCTCGTCGCCGATCACCGAGAGCGCCTCGCCGACGCGCTCGTTCTTGGTGGCGGTGTAGCCCCAGGTCATGGCGGCGGAGCGGTGGCTGACGAGCGACGTGCCGACCGAGTAGGCCAGCCCGCGCTTCTCCCGCACCTCCTGGAACAGGCGCGAGGTGAAGGCGCCGCCCCCGAGAATGTGGTTGAGCACGTAGGCCGGGATGAAGTCGGGATCGCGCCACGCGACGCCGGCCATGCCGAAGCGGATCACCGATTGCGGCACGTCGAGGTCGACGACGACGCGGCGGCCGAGGTCGGCCACCGTGGTTTGAGGAATCGCGTGCAGGGCTCCGGCGTCCGGCAGCGCACCGAAGGCGCGCGCGAGGCTCGCGGCCAAGTGGTCGGCGCCGATCGCACCGACGGCGGCGACCTTGACCGCGCCGCGCCCGATCAGGCGTGCGTGCATCGCCAGGAGGTCGTCGCGGGTGATCGCCGCGACGGTCTCGATCGTTCCGGACGAGGGCCGGCCGTAGGCGTGGCCGGCGAAGCCTTCGGCGAAGAACCGGCGCGAGGCCATCACGCCCGGATCGTTCTGCTGGTAGCGCAGGCCCGCGATCATCTGTCCGCGAACCCGCTCGATCGCGTCCGCGTCGAAGCGCGGCTTGGCGAGCGCCAGGGCCAGCAGGTCGATCGCCTCGTCGGCGTGCTTGACCAGCATCTTGAGCGAGCCGCCGACGGCGTCGGGCCCGGCGTGGAAGGAGAGTTCGATCGCCCGGGCCGCGAGCCGCTCCTGGAACGCGTCGGAGCCGAGATCGCCCGCGCCCTCGTCGAGGAGGCGGGCCAGCATCTGCGCGCAGCCGGACTTGCTCTCCGGGTCCTGCGCCGCGCCGCCCTCGAAGGTGAAGGCCAGCGCGATCATCGGCACCACGGGGGATTCGACGTGCCACGCCTCGATCCCCGAGGCGGTCTCCACCGGAAGGGCTTTGGCCGGGTTGGTCGCGGTGCGGACGGCCGTCTCGGCCAAATTGGTGTCGGCGAAGTTCATGGGGACCTCGTTCTCGTCGCTGGGCACGGCGCGGAGCGCGGCCGGCCGGGGCAGGCGCTACTCCGCGGCGATCGCCATCGGGGCGTCCGGGTCGCGCGCCTTGGTGAGGTAGCCCGTCACCGAACGGCTGGGCGTGAGCCAGCGCTCGGCGGCGGCGGCGAGCCGCTCCCGGGTGACTCCCTCGATGTCCCCGGGCCAGCGGCGCACCTCGTCGATGGTCTCGCCGATGGCGAGCGCCGAGCCGTAGATGCGCGCAAGCGAGGACTGGCTGTCGGAGGAGTAGACGGTCTCGGCCACGAGCCGGGTCTTGGCCCGCTCGATCGCCTCCGGGCCGAGCGCCTCGGAGGGCGCGCCGCGCAGAACCCGGTCGACCTCGGCTTCGAGCCGTTCGAGGCTGACGCCCTCGGCCGGCACCGCGTAGACGGAGAAGCGGGTGTCGTCGATCGCCGAGCCCATGTACCAGGCGCCCGCGTTCACCGCGAGGCCGCTTTCCATGACGAGCTTGCGGTAGAGGTAGGAGGTCGAGCCGCCGCCGAGCACCTCGGCCAGCAGTTCGAGGTCGTGGCAGCCGCCGTCGCGGGCGGTGATGCAGGACGGGGTGAGGTAGAGGCGCTGGAGGGTCGGCTGCTCGACCTTCGGGTCGACGACGGCGAGCCGCCGCAGCGCCTTCGGCTCGGGCTCGCGGGCCCTGGATCGCACCGGCCGCGCGCCCTGCGGCGCCACGCGTCCGTAGGTCGCCTCGGCCAGCCGCCGGACCTCGTCGGGAGTCACGTCGCCGGCCACCACGAGGATCGCGTTCTCGGGGGTGTAGAAGCGCCTGTAGTAGTCGAGGGCGTGGCCGCGGTTCAGCTCCTCGATCTCGTGCATCCAGCCGATGATCGGGGTGCCGTAGGGGTGGTGGACGAAGAGCGAGGCCGCCATCGCCTCGGAGAGTTGAGCCGAGGGATCGGTCTCGACGCGCATCCGGCGCTCCTCCAGCACCACGTCGCGCTCGGGGGCCACCACGGCGTCGTCGAGGACGAGGCCGGTCATGCGGTCGGCCTCGAAGGTCATCATGGTGTCGAGGTGGTCGCGGGCGACCCGCTGGAAGTAGGCGGTGTAATCGTAGGAGGTGAAGGCGTTCTCCTGGCCGCCGAGGCCCGACACCGCCTTGGAGAAGGCGCCGACGGGGTGCCGCTCGGTGCCCTTGAACATCAGGTGCTCGAGGAAGTGGGCGATGCCCGACTGCCCGAGCGGATCGTCGGCCGAGCCGTTGCGGTACCAGATCATGTGGGTCGCCACCGGTGCGCGGTGATCGGGCACCACCACCACGTCGAGGCCGTTGTCGAGGGTGAAGGCCGAGACCTCCGGTCCGCCGGCCTCGGAGCGCCCGAACGGTGCGGCCTCCGCGCGTCCCGCGTTCGCGAAGCGGCCTCCGGCCCGTGCCGGGAACAGGGTGGGCGTCGCCTTCCTGAACAGGTGCATTCCGTTTTCCCTGGTGCGGTCCGCGCGGACCGTCCGCTTCTGGTTCGATGCCGGGGCGGCCGCGCGCCTCGGGCATCCAAATCGGCAAATTCCGTACCGGAGCTTCCAGCCTCGGTTGTTTGGCCCAGGCTGCGTCACCCTCAAGCCACAGTCCTGGTCAGCGCGCGCGCTGCTCGCGCTGATAGAGGCCCGGGTCCGCTTCCTCACGCTCGCGGCTGGCGTTGTTGACCGGATCGCTGTTGCCGCGCGCCACCTTCCTCGGTGGCTGGCGGTAACCCTTCGGCGGATCGGTCAGCACGTCGCGGGCGGGCTCGACCTCCGACGGCTCCGTCCTCTCGGTGCCGATGCCGCGGATCAGGTCGAGCGGACTGACCCACGAATCCTCGCGGGTGTTGTCGCCGGGCTTGCGCTCGTTCTCGCGCGGGATGCTGGCATCGGCGCGCCGGCCGGAGCGCATCTCGTCGATCGTGAGCGTCGCGTTGTTGTCCTCGTACCGGCCCTGGACTTGGCTGCCCTTCGGCTGCTTCCGCTCGGCCGCCGCGCGTTCGCGCTCCGCGACTTCCGGCTCCTTGGGCCATTGCGGCAGGGCCGCGCTCGCCCGCGGTGCCGGAAGGTTCTTCCCGTCGAGCTTGGGCGGCATCACCAGCGGCGCGCGCTCGCGGTACTGGATCGGCGCCTGCGGCTTCTCCAGCAGGCCGATGCCGCTGAGCGCGTTGCGCATGAGTTCGCCGGTCTCCTGAGCGTGGGCCGCGCCCGGCAGGCACAGGGCTGCCGCAGCCGCCGGAATGAAAAGGAACGCCCGATACCCGATCATGATGCCCCGCAGCTTGCCCACCGGCGCCCGCCCCACTCGAAGGCTTCGGGCGGTCGCGTTCGCGGCGACCCGATCCGACCGCTCGGGTCTGGGCGTGGTTTCCGGCGATCGTATGGCGCCTTGACCGCACCGCACCAGCCGCCCGCGCCGAGACGGTTCACGTGTGCTTTGTCAGTCACACCGGCGGCCGAGCTTCGCGCGACGCGCCGTGGCGGCGCTCGGGCCTCACGCTGTCGAGGATCAGGCCGGCGACGCCGGCGACGATCGCCGCGTCCGCCACGTTGAAGACGTACCAGGACCACCCACCCGCGTGCAGGTGCACGAAGTCGAACACCGCGCCGTAGGCCGCGCGGTCGATCGCGTTGCCGAGCGCCCCTCCGGCGATCAGCCCGAGCGCCGCGGCGAGCAGCCTGGAGTTGGTGCGGTGCATCCACACGCCCAGTCCGAGGGCTGCGGCAAGCGACAGCGCCACCAGCAGCCAGCGCCCCAGGCCGCCCTCCTGCTGGAACAGCCCGTAGGACACCCCCCGGTTCCAGACGACGACGAACTCCGCGTACGGCCCGAGCCGCCAGGGCTGCGTCAGCACCAGATCGGTGCCGAGGTAGAGCCGGAGCTTCGACGCCTGATCGAGGACCAGGGTGGCGAGCAGGGCGAGGAGGCCGAGGCGAGCGGGATTCACGGCAGCAATTCCTCTTCCCTCTCCCCACTGCGGGAGAGGGTGGCCCTCGCGTGAGCGAGGGTCGAGAGAGGGAAGCGCTGTATCCGGATAACGCGCTCCCCTCTCCCGATGTAGCTCGCGGGCCACCCTCCCCCGCAGAGGGGGGAGGGAGGACGCGTCGCGTTCTCCGTCACGCGCCCGCACCCGCCGCGTCCCGTTCCCGCAGCGCCCGCGCGTCGCGGGGCGTGACGTCCGGATAGTCGGGATCGGACCCGACCTCCGGCGTGACGCGCCAGGAGCGGGCGCACTTGCGCCCCTCCGCCCGCGCGGGCGCCACGGCGACGCCGCGGACCTCGTCGAGGCGGAAGGCGCCGGCCGGCCCCTCCCCCGCCTCGATCCGGATCGCGGAGGTGATGCAGACGTCGGCGAAGTCGACGCCGTCGAGGGCGGCCAGAAGGTCCACGTCGGCCACGAACACCGTCGGCGCCGCCTCCAGGCTCGCGCCGATGCGCTTGGCCGTCCGCTCGATCTCCAGCGCCCCGGTCACCACGCGGCGCACCCGCCGGATTTTCTGCCAGCGCTCCGCGAGGGGGACGTTCCGCCACGTCTCGGGCGTGTCCGGCAGGGTCTGGAGGTGCACGGAGCCGGTCTCCGAAGGGAAGCGGTCGAGCCAAGCCTCCTCCGCCGTGAAGGCGAGGACGGGCGCGAGCCAGATCACGACGCGGCGGAACGCCTCGTCGATCACCTGCAGCGCGGCGCGGCGCACGGTCGAGGAGGCCGGGTCGCAGTAGAGCGCGTCCTTGCGCACGTCGAAGTAGAACGACGACAGGTCGCCGGTCATGAAGCCATTCAGGAGCGCCACGACGCGCTTGGTGTCGAAGCTGCGGTAGGCCTCGCGGATCTCGCCGTCGAGTTCGAGCAGCCGGTGCAGCACGAAGCGCTCCAGCTCCGGTATGTCCGCGAACGCCACGTCGTCGCCGGGCACGCGGTGGGCGAGCGACCCGAGCATCCAGCGCAAGCTGTTGCGCAGCTTGCGGTAGGTCTCTGCGAAGGTCTTGATGATCTCCGGGCCGATGCGCAGGTCGTCGGTGTAGTCCGAGGCCGCCACCCAGAGTCGCAGGATGTCGGCGCCGGAATCCTTGATGATGCTCTGGGGCGCGACGACGTTGCCCTTCGACTTCGACATCTTCAGCCCCTTGGCGTCGAGGACGAAGCCGTGGGTGAGCACCGTATCGTAGGGCGCGCGCCCCCGCGTCCCGGCGGATTCGAGCAGCGAGGACTGGAACCAGCCGCGGTGCTGGTCGGAGCCTTCGAGGTACATCACCGTGTCCTGCCCGCCGTCGCGGCGGCGCACCACGCCGGCGAGGCCGGGGAACGCCGCCGGGTCGTCGAGGACGAAGGCGTGAGTCGAGCCGGAATCGAACCAGACGTCGAGGACGTCGGTGACTTTTTCGTAGTCCGCCGGATCGTGGTCGGGCGCCAGGAAGCGCGCGCCGTCGGCGTCGGTGAACCACGCATCCGCGCCTTCCGCCGCGAAGGCTGCGACGATGCGGGCGTTCACGCGCGCGTCGCGCAGCACCTCGCCGGTCCCCGTCCGCACGAACACCGTGATCGGCACGCCCCAGGCGCGCTGGCGCGAGACCACCCAGTCCGGGCGGTTGCCGACCATGCCGTTGATGCGGTTTCTTCCTTGGGGCGGCACCCACTGCGTGTCGGCGATAGCCTGGAGCGCGACCTCGCGCAGGGTCCGGCTTCCGAGCGCATCAACCGGCTTGTCCATCGCGATGAACCATTGCGGCGTATTGCGAAAGATCACCGGCTTCTTCGAGCGCCAGGAATGGGGATAGCTGTGCTTGAGCCGGCCCGACGCCACCAGCGTCCCGGCCTCCTGGAGCGCGGCCATCACGGCCCTGTTGGCGTCGCCCTTCTCGCCCTTGTCGGTGAGCACGCGCTTTCCCGTGAAGCCCGGCGCCTCGTCGGTCAGCGCGCCGTCGGCGTCGACGGTGTAGGGGATGCGGGTGTCGATGCCGCGCTCGGCCAGCGCGCGGCCGTTGGCGGTCCAGACCTCGAAATCCTCGCGGCCGTGGCCCGGCGCGGTGTGGACGAAGCCGGTGCCGGCCTCGTCGGTGACGTGGTCGCCTTCGAGCATCGGCACGGCAAAACCGTAGCTTTGGCCGGCCAGCGGGTGTGACAGCGTTATCGTGCTGAGCAACGCTGCCTCTATCTCAGCAATGCGCTCGAACACATCAACGCGAGCGGCCTTGAAGACGTCCGCAGCCAGCGAGTCGGCCAGAATGTAGGTATCGCCGGGCTTGGCCCAGTTGTCAGCCGAGGCGGCCGTGACGCGGTAGAGCCCGTAGGCAATCTTCTTGGAGTAAGCGACGGCGCGATTGCCCGGCATTGTCCAGGGTGTGGTGGTCCAGATAACAACACGAGCGGTCCTCAGAAGCTGGACCATTTCGTGAGCGGCTAGCTCTGTATGGAACTCAGCATCTAGAAGTGCGTCACGGCGGATTGGAAACGCCACGAAAACCGTATCGCTGACGTGGTCCTCGTACTCGACTTCGGCCTCGGCGAGCGCGGTCTTCTCCACCACCGACCACATCACCGGCTTCGAGCCGCGATAGAGCTGGCCGCTCATCGAAAATTTGATCAACTCGGCCGCGATGGCGGCCTCCGCCGCGAACGCCATGGTCGCGTAAGGGTGGTCCCAGTCGCCGGTGACGCCGAGCCGCTTGAACTCCGCGCGCTGCACGTCGAGCCAGTGGGCGGCGAACGTCCGGCATTCCTGGCGGAACTCAACGACCGGCACGTCGTCCTTGCTGCGTCCGCGCGCGCGGTACTGCTCCTCGATCTTCCACTCGATCGGCAGGCCGTGGCAGTCCCAGCCGGGGACGTAGTTGGCGTCGTACCCGAGGCCGCCCATCGCCCGGACGATCACGTCCTTGAGGATCTTGTTCAGCGCCGTGCCGATGTGGATGTTGCCGTTGGCGTAGGGCGGCCCGTCGTGCAGCACGAATTTCGGCCGGCCGGCGGCGGTGGCGCGAAGCTGCCCGTAGAGGTCGGTCGCCGCCCAGCGCTCCAGCAGCAGCGGCTCGCGGATCGGCAGGCCAGCCCGCATCGGGAAGGCGGTCTGCGGCAGGTAGAGGGTCTTGGAATAGTCGCGGGCCGCCGGGACTTCGGGGGCGGGATTCGGGGCGTTCATGGGGTCGTGCGTCCTGGAAACGGGCGTCGAGCGCTCGGACTGGCGGATGAGAGCTGTCGGGGATAGCTCCCGAGACGATCCCGGCCTCCGCGCGAGCCGCGCGGGCGCGGCGCTCACGCGGAGGCCGGGCCCGTAATTCGAAGGGCGCGGGCGGGACTGCGCCGATGGCTCGCGATGCACATGGAGCCGGTTTAGCAGCGGTGCGCGCCGGAGGCCAGCGGACCGACGGGACACCGATCGATCCGAACCGACGACGCCCGGATGCGACCTTTTCGGACTTGAACCGTTAGTAGGGCACGGACCCCGGCCGTGCGCAGCGCGGCCGGAACGACCCCTGAGACACGCGTAGACAAGGTGTTTTTCATGAAGAACCTCCTCATCGCCACCACCCTGATCCTGTCACCGCTCGCGCTCTCCGCCTCGGCGCAGGCCCAGGGCACCGTGCGCGGTGCCGAGCGCGGCATCGACGACGGCAACCGGGCGGCCGGCCCCGTCGGCGGGATCGTCGGCGGCGCAGTGGGCGCGGCCACGGGCACCGTCGGCGGCGTCCTCGGCATCGACCCCGAGGGCGACCGCCGCGCCCGCGAGGAGCGTCGCGAGGAGCGCATGGAGCGCTCGGAGCGGCGCGAGCGCCTCGATCGCTGAGCTGAACATCCGGCCGGTCGCTCAGGCGGCCGGCTGGCCCCGTCGGCCGATCGCGTCCTGGGCCAGCAGGTAGAGGCCAGAGCCGACGATGATCGCCGCCCCGAGCACCGTGAAGCGGTTCGGCACGTCGCCGAACACGAAGAAGCCGAGCAGCAGCGACCAGAGAAGCTGCGTGTAGAGGAACGGCGCGAGAACGCTGGCCGGTGCGCGGGCATGGGCCAGGATCAGCAGCCAGTGTCCCATCGTGCCGAGCAGGCCGACGCCGATCAGCAGGGACCACGCCCACCACGCAGCGGGCGTCGTCCAGATCCAAGGCAGCAGCGGCGCCATCAGCGCGAGGCCGGCAAGGCCCGAGTAGAACATCGTCGTCGCCGTCGAATCGTAGGCCGCGAGCTTGCGTGTCATGATGATGTAGAGGGCGTAGCAGAGCATGTTGCCGAGGCTGAGCAGCACGGCCGGATGAACCTCGCCGACGCCCGGGCGAACGATCACCAGCACGCCCAGGAATCCGACGCCGATCGCGGTAAGGCGCTTGCGCGACGACCATTCGCCCAGCAGCGGCCCGGCCAGGAGCGCGACGGTGAGCGGCGCCGCGAACTGGATCGAGAGGGTTTCGGCGAGTTGCAGGTGCCGCAGCGCCAGGAAGTTGAGGGCGGTGGAGCCGAACAGCAGCAGCGAGCGCACCACCTGAAGCCCGAGGCGGCGACTGTGCACGACCGCCGGCGTCGTCACCGGGTTGAGGAACAGCGAGATCAGCGCGACGCTGACCGCGTAGCGCATGAAGGTGGTGAGCAGCGGATCGATCCCGGCGCGTGCCAAGGCCTTGGCGGACGCGTCGAGGCAGGCGAAGAACGCCAGCGTGCCGCACATCAGCGCGATGCCGGCAAGGCGGGTGCGATCGGGTCGCGCCTCGGCGACGCCGCTGGGACGGGCCGCCTGTCCTTCGTTCAGCGCGGTTATGGTTCTGCCCTTCGCGAGCCTCGGCCCGAAGCGTCCTATCGGATCAACCGGGGCACGGACACCTGCGCCCGCGCACGAGCGGACTGCGTGGTGATGCGACGTTCAAGCGCTATCGCGCCGCACGCGCGTACGCCGCTGCGCAAGCAGGACATGTTGCTCCTGGGTCGAACCCGAAGCACCCGGATGTTCCGGCGGATCAAGGAAACGGCCCGCATCCGGTGAGGATACGGGCCGCTCGCCGAGGATCAGCCGAAGCCCCGCGGTGCGGAGATCAATTCTCCTCGTCGCCGGGCTCGAAGCTCTGCGGCACGGACGACTCGGCGCTGGCGACCGGGGTCGGCGCGCCGATGGTCGAGGGCACGTTGACGCCGTCGCGCTTGTAGATGTCGTCGCGGAACTGCACGAGGCCGTCCGGGGTCGCCCAGGCGGTGATGTAGGTCCAGTAGACCGGCACCGGCTGGCTCAGGGTCGCGTCGATGCGCTGGCCGCCCTCGATCGCCTGCTCGACGTGCTCGCGGCCCCAGCCGGGCGTGTCCTTCAGGAGCCACGTGATGTACTCGCGCACGTTCTGCACGCGCACGCAGCCCGACGAGATGAAGCGGAAGTCGTCGCCGAACACGCCCTTGGTGTTGGTGTCGTGCATGAACACGCCATAGGGGTTCGGGATGTTGATGCGCACGATGCCCATCGAGTTGAAGTCGGCGCCCGAGTCCTGCCGGTAGGTGTAGCGCGTGCCCTCGTCCGAGTTCCAGTTGACCTGCCGCGGCGAGACCTCGGCCCCGTTCGACAGGATGCGGATCTTGTTGTCGGTGAGGTAGTTCGGGTCCTTCTGCATCTTCGGGATCAGGTCCTTCTTCACGATGGAAGCCGGGACCGTCCAGGTCGGGTTGAAGTTGATCTGCGTCGCCTTGGTGTTCATGATCGGCGACTGGCGGTCGATCTTGCCGACGCCGGCGGCGTGCAG
>NZ_CAXTBY010000121.1:0-10733 GCF_964242245.1 uncultured Methylobacterium sp.
AGCCGTGCCCGGCTTCCTTGCGCAGGGCGTCGATGCGCCGGGAGGCCTCGGCCTTGTCGAGGTCCGGATCGAACGCCTCCGCCTCCTTGGTCTCCTCCGACAGGGTCTTGAGGTAGGAGGCCTGCGCGCCGGTCATCGGCTCGCCGCCGGTGGTCCACTGGTCCGGGTCCTTGATCTGGTTCGAGATATCCTTCGGATCGGTCTTCGGGTTCTCGGTCTTGTTCGAGGTCTTGACGTTCGAGGTCTTGGCGGCGGCCTTGGTCATGGCGGAACTTCCGTTCTTGGAATGTTCCGATCCAACGCGCGTCCGATCGCCGGGGTTCCCCGCCCGGCGAATCGGGCGGGGGACGGGAGGCCTCAGGCGGCGTGGGCCTTCGGCTGCACTTCGGCGAGGTAGTCGTCCATCAGCGTCCTCGTGACGGCGGCCGGGGTGAAGCGGTAGGGGCCGATCTCGGCCACCGGCGTCACCTCCGCGGCGGAGCCCGTGATGAAGCACTCCGAGAAGCCCGCCATCTCCTCCGGGCGGATGCGGCGCTCGGTCACCGGCACGCCGCGGCGGCGGGCCAGGTCGATCACCGTCTGCCGGGTGATGCCGTTCAGGAACCGGTCGGCGGTCGGCGTGTGGATCGCCCCGTCGCGGATGAAGAACACGTTGGCGCCGGTGCATTCGGCGACGTTGTCCTCGAAATCGAGCATCAGGGCGTCGGCGTAGCCCTTGTTCTCGGCCCGGTGCTTCGAGATCGTGCAGATCATGTAGAGGCCGGCCGCCTTCGAGGCGCAGGGCGCGGTGCGCGGGTCCGGCCGCCGGTAATCGGCGATGTCGAGGCGGATGCCCTTCATCTTGGCGGCGGCGTCGAAGTAGCTCGGCCATTCCCAGGCGGCGATGGCGAGGTGGATGGTGTTGCCCTGCGCCGACACGCCCATCATCTCCGAGCCGCGCCACGCCACGGGGCGCAGGTACGCGTCCTGGAGGCCGCTGACCTTGAGGACGTGCGCCTTGGCCGCGACGATCGCGTCGGCCGAGTGGGGAATGGAGAAGTCGAGGAGTTCGGCCGAGCGGCGCAGGCGCTCGGCATGCGCGAGGCTCTTGAAGATCGCGCCGCCGTAGGCGCGCTCGCCCTCGAACACCGACGATCCGTAGTGCAGGCCGTGGCTCAGCACGTGGATCTTGGCCTCCCGCCACGGCACCAGGGCGCCGTCGAACCAGATGGTGCCCTCGCGCGCGTCGAACGGGATGACGGACATGGGGATCTTCCTGGCGTGCCCACCGGGATCGTCGCGGCCCGCGCGGGCTCCCGCGGCGAGGGGGATGTCTGCGAAAAGGGCGGGCGCGATGCGGCTCCGCCCGGCGGGGTTGACGGGTACCAACCGGGCTGAAATATGTCAACGACACTGACTTATATCCGTCGCAGGGTCATCGACCCGACCCGGGACATGGCGCAGACGTGACATCCTCCGCCACGCGCGATCCCCCCCCGGCCGCCGAGGCGCCCCGCGCGCCGAGGCTCGCCCGCCCGAGCGACGACCTGATCGAGCTGCTGTTCTTCGCCTACCGCGACTTCGTCGGCGACCCGGACCGGATTCTCGCCGCCTACGGCTTCGGCCGGGCGCACCACCGGGTGCTGCACTTCGTCGACCGCTACCCGGGGCTGACCATCGCGGAACTCCTCGACATCCTGCGCATCACCAAGCAGAGCCTCAACCGGGTGCTGAAGGACCTGATCGGCCAGGGCTACGTGGCGCAGCGGACCGGCACCCTCGACCGGCGCCAGCGCCTGCTGTTCTGCACCGAGCGGGGCACGGGGCTCGCCGCCGACCTCACCCGCGTGCAGACCGAGCGGCTCGCCCGCGCCCTGGCCGCGCCGGCCGACGGCGACTCACCGGAAGGCTTCCTGATGGGGATGATCGAGCCCGCGGAGCGCGCCGCGATCCGCCGCCTGATGGCCCGCCGCGGCCGGAGCGCCGCCTGATGGCCGCGCACACCCGCGCCGAGCTCTCCGACGGGGCGCCGCACGTCCTCGTCGTCGACGACGACCGGCGCCTGCGCGAATTGCTCGCCCGCTACCTCGCCGAGCAGGGATTCCGCGTCACCGCCGCCGCGAGCGCGGCGGAGGCGCGGGCCAAGGCCCAGAGTCTCGTCTTCGACGCCATGGTGCTCGACGTGATGATGCCGGGCGAGGACGGGTTCAGTTACGCCCGCAGCGTGCGCGAGACCTCGCGGGTGCCGATCCTGATGCTGACGGCCCGCTCGAACACCAACGACCGGGTGATGGGCCTGGAGATCGGCGCCGACGACTACCTGCCCAAGCCCTTCGAGCCGCGCGAGCTGACGCTCAGGCTCACCAACATCATCAACCGCGCCTCGGGCCCCCGCCGGGACACCGGCACCGGCGACGTGGTCACCTTCGGGCCGTTCACCTACCGGATCGAGCGGGGGGAACTCAGGCGCGAGGACGAGATGATCCGCATCACCGAGCGCGAGCGCGAGATCCTGACGATCCTGGCCGGCGCCAACGGCGCCAACGTCGAGCGCGAGGTGCTCGCCGGCAGCGGGGGCGCGGCCGCCGAGCGCACAGTCGACGTCCAGATCAACCGGCTCCGCCGCAAGACCGAGGTCGACCCGGCCAACCCGACGTTTCTCCAGACCGTGCGCGGGGTGGGGTATCGGCTGGCGGTGGATTGAGGGTTGCTCATCGTCATCCTCCCGGCGCCCTCTCTCCCTTCAGCGGACTACCGGCTTCACACATCTCGGCGCTTGACGCGTCGGTGGCCGCGCATCCCCTCGCCCCGCTTGCGGGGAGAGCGCCGCGACGACCCCGTCGTCGTCGTGGGCCAAGGCGGCAGCCGACGGTGAGGGGGCGACACCGGATGCGTCTGGTCCGGCATTGCCCCCTCACCGTCGCTTCGGCTTCGCCTCTCGCTCCCCGGCTGCACGACGGGGTGCAGCCGGGCCTCTCCCCGCAAGCGGGGAGAGGGGACCCGCGCCTCATCCGATCGCGTCGAGAGAGGTGTGCATCCGCTAGAGCGCACGGGAGCGGGTGGCCTGCGAGCTAAGTCGAGCGAGAGGGGCGCGCTGCATCTGGACTTGGCGCTCCCTCTCCCGACCCTCGCGTGAGCCGAGGGCCGCCCTCCCTCGCAGAGGGGAGGAGGGAGGGCGCTCGACCGAACCGCTCGACCCAAAACCCTCAGATCTCGATCTCGGTCCCCACCTCGACCACCTGCTGCGCGGGAATCCCGAAATGCGCCCCGGTACGCTCGGCGTTGCGGTTCATGAAGGCGAACAGGCCCTCGCGCCAACCGGACATGCCGGGGTTCTTCGTCGAGGGGATGATCGCCTCGTGGCCGACGAAGTAGGTCATGTCCTCCAGGAACTCGGCCGGCAGCAGGCCACTCGCCACCGCGCACTGGAGGCCCTCGGGAATCGAGGCCGTCTGCATGAAGCCGTAGCGCAGGACCACCCGCTCCATGCCGGGCGTGTACTGCGAGATCGCCTTGCGGATGCCCGCCGCCACGAGGGTGACCCGGGCGCGTTCGGTCGCGGGGATCACGGGCTCCTCCTCGTAGATCACGGTGATCAAGAGGATGCGCTCGTGCAGGCAGCGGCTGCGCTGGACGAGACGCCCCAGCGCCATCGGGATGCCCTCGGTCGCCCCGGTGAGGAAGGCGGCGGTGCCGGGCAGCGTCACCGGGGGGTGCGAGGCGAGGCGCGCCAGGAACGCGGCCTCGGGCTGGCGCAGGGTCTCGCGCACCGCCTCCAGCAACTGGCGGCCCTTCATCCAGGTCAGCATCAGGAAGGCGACGACGAAGGCGAGCAGCAGGGGGAACCAGCCGCCCTCGAACAGCTTCGCGCTGTTGGCGGCGAAGAACACGAGGTCGATCACCAGGAAGAAGCCGTTGAGCGCGACCACGGCGTAGAGGTTGTAGCCCCATTTCAGCGCCACCAGGGCGGCCAGCAGCGTGGTGATCGCCATCAGCGCCGAGACCGCGATGCCGTAGGCGCCGGCGAGCGCGTCCGACGAGCCGAAGATCAGCACCGCGGCAAGCGTCGCCAGTGCCAGCAGCCAGTTGACCACCGGCACGTAGATCTGGCCGCGCTCGCCCTCGTCGGTGTGCACGACGCGCATCAGCGGCATGAAGCCGAGTTGGATCGATTGCTGGGTCAGCGAGTAGACACCGGAGATCACCGCCTGCGAGGCGATGACGGTGGCCATCGTGGCGAGCGCGATCAGGGGATAGTGCGCCCAGTCGGGCGCGAGGCGGTAGAACGGGTTCTCGATCGCGTCCGGCTCAACGATGAGCAGGGCGCCCTGCCCGAAGTAGTGGATCACCAGCGCCGGCAGGACGAGGCCGAACCACGCGATGCGAATAGGCCGCGCGCCGAAATGGCCGAGATCGGCGTACATCGCCTCGCCGCCGGTGACGGCGAGGAAGGCCGCGCCCAGCATCGCGAAGCTGACGTGCCAGCCGGCGTGGCCGAGGAAGTCGACCGCCCGCCAGGGGTTGAGCGCCGTCAGGATCATCGGCGCGTGCAGGATGCCGCCGACGCCCATCAGCGCCAGGACGAGGAACCAGACCAGCATCACCGGGCCGAACACGCGCCCGATCACGGCCACGCCCTGGCGCTGGACCAGGAACAGGGCGACCAGGATCACGATCGTGATCGGCACGATGAACGGGGTGAGCACGGGCGCGTCGACCTTGAGGCCCTCGATGGCCGACAGCACGGAGATCGCCGGCGTGATCGCGCCGTCGCCGTAGAGCAGCGCCGCGCCGACCAGACCGACGACGAGCAGCAGCGCCTGCCACGAGCCGGGCCGGGCGTGGCGGGTGCCCAGCAGCGCCAGCATCGCGACGATGCCGCCCTCGCCGCGGTTGTCGGCGCGCAGGATCAAGACCGCGTACTTCAGCGACACGATGAGGATCAGCGCCCACAGGATCAGCGAGACCGCGCCAGTCGCCGCCGCCGCGAGCGGAGCGCCCCCCGCGACGCCGGCCTTGACCGCCTCCTTGAACGCGTAGAGCGGGCTCGTGCCGATGTCGCCGTAGACGACGCCGAGCGCGCCCAGCGTCAGGGCCGGGCCGCCGGCGTGGCGGACGGCGCCCGGCTTGCGCGTGACGGGCGCGGCGGGCAGACCGGCTGCGGCGTCCTGATCCTCCGCGAGGCTGACGGCTTGGCTCACGAGGACTCCGCGGAATCGGTCGGATAATCGTTTCGATTCCGTGTGCAAGCAAGGTGCCGTCCGGATGGTTCCCGGTCGTCGGCGCGAGCCGGCACGATGATGCGTGCGACGCGCCCGGACGCCGAGGGCCGGCGCTCGACCGTCGCCGGAGCGCCGGACGGCATCCGGTCCCTCATCCGAACGGCCCGAGCATCCGTTCCAGCCGCAGCCGCGCGATGAGCCCGACCTGTTCGAGGGCCGCCTCCGTCTCGGCGGCGGGCGGGTTCGCGAGCCGGTGCTCGAACGCCGCCACGATCTCGGCCTTGCTCCGGCCGCGCACGGCGATGATGAACGGGAAGCCGAATTTCTCGCGGTAGGCGGCGTTGAGCCGGTCGAACCGGGCGAAATCGTCCTCGGTCAGGGCGTCGAGGCCGACGCTGCCCTGCTCGGCCACCGAGTGGTCCGTCATGCGCTTGGCCCGGGCGTCGGCGCCCGCCAGTTCCGGGTGGGCGTTGAGCAGGCGGCGCCGTGCGTCGGCGGGCGCCGCGCGCACGACCGCCATCATCGCCGCGTGCAGCGCTGCCGGGCTGGCGACGGGGAGCGCGGGAAACGCGCCCTCGGCGACCCAGGGCGCGTTCTCGAACACGCCGCCGAAGGCCGCGACGAACGCGGCGCGGTCCATCGCGTTCACGCGCGCCACGTCGAGGGCGGGGGCCGCCGCTCCGGCCACCGGGCCGCCCCCGCCGGGTGCCCCGCCCGCGCCCATGACCATCGCGGCGCCGAGGAGCGTCGTGCCGAGGAGCGTGAGCGTGGACATGGCGGGCCTCAGCTTCCGCGGTAGGTGGAGTAGCTCCACGGGGTGGTCAGCAGCGGCACGTGGTAGTGCGCCTTGGCGTCGAAGATCGAGAACTGCACCGGCACCGTGTCGAGGAACGGCGGATCGGAGATCTTGGTGCCGATCTTCGTGTAGTACTCGGCCACGTGGAAGACGATCTGGTACTGCCCGACCTTGACCGCCTCGCCGATCAGCAGCGGCTTGTCGGTGCGGCCGTCCGGGTTGGTCTGCGTCGAGGAGACGAGGCGGTAGCCCTCGCCGTCCTTGGCGTAGAAGTCGATCTTCATGCCGCCGGCCGGCCGGCCGCTCGCCGTGTCGAGGACGTGGGTGGTCAGGCGGCCGGTCTCCTCGGCGCGCGCCGGCGCGGCGAGGAGGGCGAGCGCCGAGGCGGCCATCAGGCCGGCGGCGGCGCGGCGCGACAGGGTCTTCTGGGTCATCGGTCGTCTCCCGGGCACCCGCATCCGCGCCTGCGGACGGGATCGACCCGGCCGGCACCCATGCAGCATGCGTGCCTCGGCCGTGCGGCTGCGCCGGCATCGGCACGGGCCTGGACCAGGCGATTCGGTCGGCAAACGGCGACCGGGACGCGCGCTCCGGCCGAAGAACTGGCGCCGGACTTGCCTAACCCAGCAACGGGGCGCGGCGGCATCGTCCGGCAGTCCCCTCGACGCGGCGCACGTCCCGATCGAGCCGAGGGAGACGACCATGTCCGGACACGCGACGCCGCCCGTCCTCGTCGTCACCGGCGCGCACCCGAAGCTCTACAGCCACGATCTCGCGCCGACCGCGCCCGAGGGACGCACCTGGGGCGCGTTCAGCATCTTCGCCATGTGGATGTCGGACGTGCACTCGGTCGGCGGCTACACCTTCGCCGCGAGCCTGTTCTTCCTCGGGCTCACCGGCTGGGAGGTGCTGGCCGCGATGGTGATCGGCATCACCATCGTCTATTTCCTGATGAACCTGATCGGGCGTCCGTCGCTGAAGTACGGAACCCCCTTCCCCGTCGTCGCGCGGATGTCCTTCGGGGTGATGGGCGCCAACCTCGCCGCTGTCTTGCGCGGCATCGTCGGCATCGTCTGGTACGGGGTGCAGACCTACTTCGCCTCGAAAGCGGTGCAGGTGCTGGTGCTCACCTTCTGGCCGGCGGCGGAAGCCTACATCCACGGCAGCTTCGCCGGACTCTCGCCGCTTGGCTGGTTCAGCTTCCTGTTCATGTGGGTGTTCCAGCTGCTGATCTTCCTCAACGGCATGGAGACCATCCGCCGGTTCATCGATTTCTGCGGGCCGGTGGTCTACTTGGTGATGTTCGCGCTGGCCATCTGGATCCTGGCGCAGACCGGCACGTCGAGCCTGTCCCTGCAGCTCGGCCCGCCCGCGGAGGGCTCGACGCTCAAGCACATCGCCAACGCCGCGATGCTGATCGTCGCCTACTTCGCCGCGCTGCTGCTGAACTTCGGCGACTTCTCCCGCTTCGCGCGTGATGAGAAGGCGATGAAGGTCGGCAACTTCCTCGGGCTGCCGGTCAACTTCATCGTGTTCGCGGTCATCACCGTCATCGTCACCGCCGGCACCGTGACGGTGTTCGGCGAGGCGATCATGGACCCCGTCGCCATCGTCGAGCGCATCGGCAACCCGTGGGTGGTGGCGCTCGGCTCGATCACCTTCATCGTCGCGACGATGGGCATCAACATCGTGGCAAACTTCGTCTCGCCGGCCTACGACATCGCCAACCTGAACCCGGAGCGGATCGATTTCCGCACGGGTGGGCTGATCACCTCGGTGCTGTCGGTGCTGGTGTGCCCGTGGCTGTTCGTGCAGAGCCCTCAGGCGATCACGGTGTTCGTGAGCATCTTCGGCGCGATCCTCGGGCCGATGTTCGGGATCATGGTGGCCGACTACTACCTCGTGAAGCGCCAGCACGTGGTGCTGGAGGACCTCTACACCCTGTCGCCCTCCGGCTCGCTGTACTTCGAGGGCGGCTGGAACCGGCGGGCGCTGATCGCGCTGGCCGCCTCGGGGTTCGTCTCGATCGGGCTGTCGCTGGCCGGCGCCTACGCCCTGATCCCGAACGTCGGCGATTGGGGCTGGCTGATCGGCGCGAGCCTCGGGGCGCTGTTCCACGTGGCTCTGATGCGGCGCGTCCCCGCCCCGGCGCCGCAGGCGGCCGCGGCTCAGAGCATTTTCCGGTATTAGGTAGCAAGCTCACCCGAACAAAACCGGCAACGAGACCGAGGCGCAGGCCGACCTAGAGCTGTATCCGATCGAGTTGGATCCTAATGCATCGTAGCCTGGGGCTGCGAGATAGTTGCGGCACTCGTCAGGTGTGAAGGGCTGGAAGGTTTGTTTGATGGCGCTCCAGAGGTCGATAACGGTGCGCGCGGCTTCTGCGCGTAGAGTGGCCTTGAGCTTGGCGAAGGCTTGCGCGATCGGGTTGGAAGTCGGGCGCGTAAGCCGGAAGGTAGAGCAGTCTTGCCCCTGCCGCCTCGATGCGCTCGCGGATGCCCGCGACCTTGTGGGTGGGCAGGTTGTCGAGGACGACCCTGTCGCCTCGCTTCAGATGGGGCCCCCAGGTGTTCTCGACCTCAGTCTGGAAGCGGGCTCCGGTCCTCGGCCCGTCGAGCAGCGCGGTCGCGGTCAAGCCGCTGGCGCGTAGCCCCGCCGTGACCGTGATGGTCTTCCAGTGGCCGAACGGGACTGCGATACGGCAGCGTTCGCCGCGTGGAGCTCGTCCGTAGCGGCGCGCCATCTTTGTGTGGGTCGCGGTCTCGTCCAGGAACACGAGCTTGTCCGGATCGAGATCGCGCTGGCCCTCCAACCATGCGAGGCGGGCCGCCTTCAAATCCTCGCGGTCCTGCTCGGCCGGGTGGCCTGTGTGTTTTCACGCGTGATGCCGTGACGCTTGAAGAAGCGCGACAGGCTGTTTGCCCCCTGGCAGACCCCGCTCGGCCAGCCGCGCGCGCACTTCGCGCAGGAACAGCTCGGGCTTGGCCTCGCGGGCCTGCCCTCGGGGGTCTCCAAGATCAGAGCGGCTTGCGCTTCGATGGCAGGCGAGCGCTGATCGCCGCCCACCGGCTTGGGGCACCGGCTCGATCGCAGCCCAGTCCTTGTCCGTCCGTCCAGGCCTGATCGCGCTCGCCGGCGCTTAGGTCGCCGTCATCGAGCCTCGGCTACCCTGTAGACCGCATTGCGATCGCGCTTGCCGACAGCCACCACGACGACCAGGAGTTGCCGGTCGCGTACTTCGTAGATCAGCCGATATCCCAGGCTTTTCAGCTTGATCTTATACCGGTCCCTGCTGCCGGCGAGCATCGCGGACGGCACCCGTGGTTCCGCAAGCCGCTGCGTGAGCTTTGCCTTGAACTGATCCCGCGTGTTGCTGTCGAGCTTGTGCCATTCCTTCAGGGCAGGGTCGAGGAAGCCGAGTTCATAGGTCACTCAGCGCAACCTTGATGACGGGCTCCCCAGCGCGGGCGTCGGCGATCGCGTTCAGCTCGGCATCCTCCAGACGCTCCATCATCGTCTCGTACATGCGTGCCGGCACGCAGTAGAAGGCAGGCTCGTTCCGGTTCAGGATCGCCACCGGCGCGCCCTCCCCGGCCGCCACGGTACCCATCGGGTTTCTCTTCAGCTCGGATACGCTGGCCGTCATCTCAGCAAGAACGAGGCTCGCCATAGCACTCTCCAGGACCTAGTTATTAGCACCCTAAATAGCACTCGTACCGGCACCCTTCAACAACCATGAGGAGCTGAGCCACGATGATCGGGACGAGGAGCGTGCGAGAGTCCACGCTCTGGCCGAGCGCCTCAAGATCAACGCGTCCCGTCCGATCAACGGGTGCAAGCCGCACCTCAAAGCCGTCGGCAGCGAGCCGCTGCGCCGGCTCAAGGACGGCCTTGTGCTCGATCGCCGAGACCACGATGACCCGTCGCGGGTCACCGTCCCGCAGCGCGCGCCGGGCGCAGCCGAGGAGAGCCAAGTTGTTGGCTTCCGTCGCACCGGACGTGAACACGATCTCCGATGGCGCCGCGCCGATGAGTCCGGCAACGGCTTGCCGGGCGGCGGCGACCTCCGCGGCCGCCCATTCGCCAGCGAGGTGCGGCGAGCCCGCGTTCCCGGGCCACCCTCAGGCCCGAAGCATGGCTTCGCGCGCCTCCGGCGCGAGCAGCGTCGAGGCGAACGTCAAGGTAGATCGGACGATCGCTCACGGCCGCTCCTGTGCTCGCACGCGAGCGTGCTGCCGAGCGCGTGCGTCTTCCCTCTATTACATCACAAGGCTCTGGACGTGACCGCGACCGAGGCGATGCTGGGCGACTGGGTGCGGGGTGCCGGCGCGCCCGGTCACGGGGCATTGGACGGCAAGCGACTGCGCGGGTCTGCCCCCGGTGGCCACGACGGCAGCGAGGGCGTGCATCTCGTGGCGGCGTTCGCCAACACGCTCGGTGGCGTGATACAGTTTCCGACTGATTGGTTCGGGGGGCGGCGCGCCCCGTAACCCGCGCGTCCTTCCCTCTCCCCTCTGCGGGAGAGGGTGGCCCGCGAGCTAAGTCGGGTGAGGGGAGCGCCGGGTCCGGATACGGCGCTCCCCTCACCCGACCCTCGCTCACGCGAGGGCCACCCTCCCCCGCTAAAGGGGGAGGGAGCGCACGCAACCGAGCTCATCACCCGGAAACCGTATGATCGGGCGTTGCAGGTCGCGCCGGACGGCAACGAGATCACCGCGGCCCTGGCCCTTCTCAAG